>CAZZYE010000215.1:0-9946 GCA_964658145.1 uncultured Stigonema sp. | reverse complement strand
TCGCCCCTACATCATTTCTGGAGATGTCTAATGTGGTCAATCCTGTTTAAGAGCGATGCCCCAAATGGGCTGCTGCACCCGAAAGTGCTCGCTCGTCCGTCTAAAACAACCAAATTCCATCATACACATCGTTAACTTTCTGTCAATGCGTAAGTCCTACGTTAAATAAATTGTCACATCGCCACCCTTGGATATAATCGCCCACCAATGACCGTTAGAACTACTACCGCAAACAGCAGAATTGTAAGGTCTAGCACCAACCCGTATGTACAGACGCCATGTACCAGCATCGTACCTCGCAGAGCATCGACCTGATAAGTTAAAGGATTAATGTGTGAAATCACCTGTAACCATCCTGGCATCAGCGAAATCGGGTAGATAGCATTACTGGCAAAAAACAACGGCATAGTCAATAATTGTCCAATGCCTGTAAAGCGTTCTCTCGTCTTCACCAGACAGGCAATCACAAGTGAAAAAGTCGCGAAACAGACTGATCCTAGAACCACAATCAGCAGTACACTCAAAATAGATAGGGGATTTAAATTCAGCTTCACACCTAGTAGCAACGCTATTCCATAGATAATAATGACTTGAAATAAGCTTCGCACTGCACAGCCTAAAGCTTTACCAAGTACGAGAGCGACACGGGGAGTCGGACTTGCTAAGAATTTGTGGACAATTCCCAAATCCCGCTCCCAAATAATTGACATACCACCAGTGAGAATTGCCATATATAGCACACCCTGAGCTAGAATTCCCGGAGTCATGAAGTCCAGGTATGGTAAACCATCGGAAGGAATGGCACGAATTCGGCTAAAGACTTGCCCGAAAATCAGCAGCCACAGCGCAGGTTGTACAGATCGCAAGAGGATATCACTGGGATCGTGGCGTAACTTACGTACTTCCAGTTCCAGCGCAATCATTGTCTTATTTGTCACTTCTAAGATTGCAGCCAGTAAACTAGCTGGACCACTTGGTCGCCTATTAACCCAACCGTCGAGCAGTGCGTCTGATTCTTGAGGTTTCATGGTAACTAACTCCTGATGCTATTTGATCGCCTGTGTAGTGGATAAACACGTCATCCAAAGTGGCATTACTTTTACTTAAGGAAGCCTTCAATTCTGCTGGTGTGCCAGTAATAACCTCCTTGCCCTGATGCATGATTGCTACTCGATGACACAAAATGTCAGCTTCTTCTAAAAAGTGCGTGGTTAATAGTACGGTAGTACCATAATTTGTCCCAAGTTTTTGTAAAAGCTCCCATACCTGACTGCGTGCTCGGGGATCTAGCCCCACAGTCGGCTCATCTAGAAACAGAATCTGGGGCTGATGCAAAATCGACTGTGCAATTTCTAGCTTACGAATCATGCCACCAGAGTAGCTTCGCACCATTCTGTTTGCTACATCCTGCAAACCCATAAAAGATAGAGCTTCCCGGATACGGTGTTCTCGTTTAGTTCGGGGAATGTCGTACAGCTTGGCAAAAATTAGCAGATTCTCATAGCCTGTGAGACTACCGTCCGCAGAAAGTGCTTGGGGAACGTAGCCAATGACATGCCTCACCGCTGTTGCCTGACGAGTCACGTCCAATCCGGCAATGACTGCTTGTCCAGAAGTTGGGGGCAGTAGAGTTGTCAGCATCTTGATGACCGTACTCTTACCTGCACCGTTGGGTCCTAGTAAGCCAAATACCTCACCGTGTTCCACAGTAAAGCTTAGAGCATCAACTGCAGTTACTTTTCCAAAGCGGCGAGTGAGTTCCTGCACCTCCAAAGTAGGTCTTCTTCCTGTAATGGGCGGTTGCGATCGCCCTGTTGTTCCATTCAGTTCTGCCATGAATCAAATTTGCCCCTGATTTAGTTAGATAACCTAACAATTAGTATCTCATATGATTGGTTTATGTGGTATTTGTACGGTCATCATCGTCAGAACCTAGACAGATCGACAATATTGCTGTATTTTTCGAGTGGGGAAGGTCAGAATTTCTAACTACATGGAGAAGGCAAATCATGCTCCGCTCAGCAACTTTAAAGCTTGTGCCTTTAGTCACATTAGTCTGTTTCGTACCAAGTACCGCTCTGGCGACGACACTAACTACCTACCCATTTAACGCCACTTACGACGTAGTGGTCACTGCGCAGGACATCACGCCGAACCTCGAACAGACATTGATCTCTGGCACGAGTACTGATGCTCCCTACGGTCTGACCAACGTTAACGGACTAGCCTACTCCCAGACTAATTTCACTACCGGCGGCTTCAGTTCTAACACCGACCCAACCACTTTCGGCTTACAGGGTTACCCATCTGGCTCAATCACGTTTTCTGGCAACGGCAGCGACAGTTTTGGAAACCAAATAACAACTGGGTTGATTGATTTTAACACCCTCAACGTGACGTCTTCTGGGACTGTCACTATCACTGGTGGGTCAGGTCAATTCGGGAATGCTACTGGCACATTGACCTTTTCCCAAGTCCAACCACTCAGTCTACAACCAGATGTAGCTTTAAAAGGTCAGGCGAGAGTGAATGGCACCCTGACAGTTTCAGTTCCGGAACCAAGAACTAACATGATACCGCTCGTGCTGAGCGCGATCTCCGCCAGTGTTCTACTACGTCGCCGTAATAGAGTCGCTTCTAGCTAACAAAGAGATCTGGACATTTAACTGTATTATTCTCCCAACAGAGTGATGAAACGCACTCGAAGCGGGAAGTTGCGATCGCCAGTCGGCAATTTCTAGTAGGTTCCTCACTAATCGCTCTTGGATGATGCAAGTTTTGGATCGTGCTTACTCGAATCTTTATCACTTAATAATCTGTCTAAAAAATTGATAACATAGCATAATCAGCCTTAAAAAACGTTGTATAGTTATTAACACAACTATATAAATTACAACTTATTTGAGTAGCTATCCGTGCCTATTATTAGAAGTACAAGTCATATTGATGGTAAGGAAGTTGATCTATATATAGGTGTTGCATTCGACCAAATTGATAACCGCAGTTACTTAGCAGTTTGGGGCGGTCCAGGAATGGGCAAGACTTCATTTTTGGAACTGCTGACATCGCCTCAAATTTGGCAAAAATACGGTCTTGATTCATCGCAGGCTGTGATTGTTCGTCTCAGTTGCGAGAATATCGTCCCTTTCATTCCCTCTAACTTCTGGGGAGAAGTCTTAAGCCTCCTGAAGGATAAGTTGGAAAGCGAGACTGATTTGCAAGCTGAGATTGACGCATTGCTTGCAGAAGGTCGAGCAACAAAAGATAGTCTGCGCCAGATATTGCGGAAGCTGGGGCGAAGAAAAAAATTCTTGGTGCTGCTAGTAGATGACTATGATGCAACCCTTGACACCAACACGGAATACTTTGAAAACGATAGAGAAGTATTCTTAAGCGAGTGTCGTAATTTGGCTGTACACTCTCAGGAGAGTGCACATCTATCGATGGTTGTTACTTCACTTAAGCGCCTCAGTACACTTGGGCCTAGTCCCAATCCTAGCAAGTCTCCTTGGTACAACCACTATCTCTTCCAATCGCTCAAACCATTTACTGGCAAGGAAGTGGATGAACTACTTAAACCACTAGGCACACAAATAACACCAGAATTACGGAACGCGATTGGAGAAATTACTGGTGGACACCCGGCTTTTCTACAGATTGCTGGTTCTCTTCTATATATAAATTTACGAATGGCACAATGGCAAGAACCAGATGTGCAAGCATTTACTAAAAAGGTTGAAAGCGATACCAGGCAGATTTTGCAAGGCATTTGGGCAAGGTGTTCTGGAATAGAGCAAACTTTGTTAATGCTGATGGCTCTGTCTAGTTTAAAAGGTCGTTTGCCTCAGGGACGCTATGACTTAAGCGGCATTGATATCATCTTTAGCCAAAAAGAGCGAGAGTTAATCAAGTTAGAAGAACAAGGTGTGATTATTCGTTCCGCAAAACAAGTAGGTAAAAACATACCCTCCTTCACTTCATCAATTATAAAGCAGTGGGTGATTCAAGAGCTTGAGAATAGCAATGATGCATCACTGCAAAAACGGCCAAAGGTGTTTCTCAATTTGATGAGCTATGAACAAGCTAAGAAAGTCACAGAGGTAATTCGCTGGTTATGGGAGCATAAAGATGAGATACCCTCTACTCTTAAATGGTTTGCCGAGGTTACGGCTGCTTTACCGAAGGGAGCTATCCAAGACTTTTTTAACTAGATATAAGGAGAATAACTATGGCTGCTCCTGGGCAATGTGTTTCTCAAATTCCTAACCTTGTGCAATTGCCTAGACAATGCCAAATTTTCACTAAGCGCGATCGCCATTGGCATTGAGCATGGTTCCGATATTCCAAGATTAACAACTTGCTACCCTCTGTAGCATCTGGAGATGAAACGAGATGACGACAAATACAGTCAAATTGCTTGATGTAGTAGCTTTAACGAGCGATCTTCCCGAATATAATCTATCGCGTGGGCAGGTTGGCACAGTGGTTGAAGTCTTAGCCAGTGGGGAAGCCTTTGAAGTAGAGTTTAGCGATCGCAATGGGCGCACTTACGAATCAATTGGTTTGCGCCCAAATCAGATTATGGTGTTGCATTTCGAGCCACTCAAATACAGAAGCAGCAACATGTCCGGAGGTAAGATTTTCTAGTATAATTGTTACCTTCAAATTTGCGGATGGTTGGGACTGCGGTATCTTTAGTGTCACCATTTTTGAAATACGATCCTTAAGTGCTGTTCCTATTGTATCTTCAGTTTCTTTTCCTGTGGTTCACATAGCAACTCACGGCAAATTTAGTTATCAACTCGAAGATACATATATTCTTGCTTGGAATGGCAAGCTTAATAAGTAGTCATGCAAAATTAAATATACAATGTCCGCAGCGAATGGAGCGAAGCGCTTGGGAAGCAATCGCAGGGGTTCGGGATTGCTTCACTTCGTTCGCTGCGGACATAAATATTTTTGCATACGTACTTATTAAGCAGTTACGTGAAGTACTGCAAACTAGAGAACAAGTGGTAGGGCGCACCAATCGCGTACCGACTCCAATTGAATTACTTGTCCTCAGTGCTTGTGAAACCGCGAGTGGAGATCAGCGTGCTGCTTTGGGACTCGCAGGTGTCGCTGTGCGTTAGGGGATTGTCGATTTTAGATTGAGCGCTGTTCATCAGCCTTATGTTTAGTGGTAGTAAAAGTCCCCCTTGAGAGTTCATTATTGAAGAATGAAAACCTATGGGGTGAATAGTTGTGAACTTTTTTCTCGGTTGTGCGGTTTGGGCATATAAAGGTTGGGTGGGCGAACTTTATCCTCAAGGCACTCGCCCCAGCGACTTTCTGCACCTTTACAGCCGACGCTTTACCACCGTAGAAGGCAACACGACCTTTTATGCTGTGCCTAATCAAGAGACTGTAAGTCGTTGGGCTACCGAGACACCGCCAGGTTTTGAATTTTGCCTCAAATTGCCGCGAGATATTACCCACAAGGGATTGCTGCAACCACACATCCCAGAAGCTTTGCAATTTCTGCAACAGATGCGTTCTTTGGGTCAGCATTTAGGACCTATATTTGCTCAGTTACCTCCTAGTTACGCACCTACAGCAATTGACGACCTAGCCGCTTTTCTCGAAGCTTGGCAGCAAACAAAAGCTAACCTAGCTTTAGAAGTTCGGCATCACGACTGGTTCACAGAACCCCATGCTAGTCAATTGACGGCGCTTTTAGAAAGGCTAAGAGTTGGCAGAGTATTACTAGACTCGCGTCCGATCTATACTGGAGATAATGACCCCCAATTACAATCAGAGCGGCGCAAACCCAAATTACCAGTAGAATTCAGCGTGACAGCACCTTTTAGCTTGATTCGCTTTATTTCTCATCCTAATTTGTCAGTCAATCAGCCTTTTATGGAAGAGTGGGTGAGGCAGATTCAGCAGTGGTTGCAGCAGGGAACGCAGATTTATTTCTTTGTTCACTGTCCTATAGAAGAGCGATCGCCTAGTACTGCCTGTTACTTCCAAAACTTATTGGAACAGAATGGTGTAGCAGTTCCACCTCTACCTTGGAATAACCTTGACCATCCCCCCAATCAGTTAACTTTATGGTGAGGGTGCTGTTGCGAGTGCAAATTTTACTAATTACTTCATTTTTTGCTCTCCCAAGCACCACCCGAAGATGGTGCATCATACTACGATGAGCGCACCTTACGTATTTAAAATTCACTTAATAAATCAGATCTAAGTGTATTTAAATAAACCTTAATTCATCCAGTAATGTAAGAGTTTTTAACTAGAAAACAACATTATTAAAATAACCGTGAAAATAGAAATAGTTTTGCTATAGTTAAGCAGGTATGGTAATTTGGAAAATAGGAGCTGACAGCGACTAAGAAAAAAGTTTACTTAAGTTATTAAACTTGTAAATGATCTTGTTTTTGACACGAAAATATTTTTGTAGTAAACAGTTAAATTAAAGGAGGTTAAGATGAGTCGTCAGCTTTATGAACGCTCCGTTTCATATAAAGGATATCTCATTATTCCCTTTCTTTTTGGTAAAATTGATAGTTATAACATTTATTCGTATAAATTATTATCAGAAATTGGAGGTCAAAGCCGCTTTCACAAAGCAGACAATCCGGCAGGAATTTATGATATTAGCACCGATAATATCATAGTTATTGCCAAAGAACATATTGATGAATATTTAGAGTTTGTTAGCCAAAGGGATAATTTTAAATTTCGTTACATTTACCGTAACAATTTGATAATTGTCTTTCAAGAGACGGGTAAATATTTTTACGATCACTACCCACCCGACTCACTAAATAATATTGCTGCACCAAAATTATTTAAATCAGAATATGAATGTTTGTGTTGGATAAAGAAAGGACTAGATGGGTTGCGTCCTAAAAAAAGATAGTGGCAACGAATGTGGCAACGGATGACCTAACGGATGTAACGGATGATTTAACTGTGGGTTTTATAGATCAATCATCCGCTACATCCGTGACCAAATCCGTTGCCACATCCGCTACATCCGTGACCAAATCCGTTGCCACATCCGCTACATCCGTGACCAAATCCGTTGCCGCATCCGCTACATCCGCTACAAAATCCGTTGCCAATCATGGTAACCAAAAATCAGGCAAGATAGATTTCCCGACTTGACGGACAGTTTTGTTAATCGCCTTTGCAAATTGAATATGTATTTCATCTGCTTCAACGGGTAAAATCTTTGCTAGCGTACCTTCTCCTAAACAGGAAATCACAAAATTTGCCGCCTCCAAACCAGTAACGTATGCCTTTTCCTGCGACCATGAACCTTGGCGATTCACAATCCAATCACCACTCATGAACACGTTCTCAAAACTGGTTTTTACTGGCAACATGTAGCGATAGCTACCAGGAGCAAAGTGAGACACCGCTTGAGGTAAACGAATCACGCTACTATCAATGACCTTCGCCTCCCGAAACCCAGGCACACAAATTGCTAAATCACGTTGGACCAGAGGCATAATTTCCTCATCTTCTAAGGGAAGAAACTGATTGGCGTGATAAAAATCAGCTTCAATAACTGTCCCTGGTTCATTTTGATATTCATCATGCAGTGCATTTAAATCAAAAAATGTCCATCCTGTGGTTGCATCAAACCCAAAGCAAGCGTTAGAAGGACGGGGAATATTAATTTTGCGGTCAAACCACAACCGAGTTGCCAGAACGTCAATTGCTCCCAAGTTACTCACATTGCGGAATTCCTCACGGCTTTGCAAGCTGGGGCTGCTTGATAAAATCTTTTTCATCGCTGTGATACCAACAGCAAAAATCACCGCATCGGCATCAAACACTTCATCACCGCACACAACTCCTGTTGCCCGATTATGGCTATCAACAATTAAGTCAGTCACTCGGCGGTTTGCTAGCACTCTTGCCCCAGCTTTTTCAATACGTTCCAACCAAGGGCGAAAGATTTTTTCTCCCACTGTTCCCCGACACCAAACCACATCAAAATCCGGTTGATGCGCCAGAATAAAAAAATAAAGCATCCCTAAAGTAGCCGCCGCTGAACACTGTTCCCCAGAGGCAAACAAGCCTACCAGTAACATTGGTTCAAAAGATTCACGATAAAGTCTTGCAGAAACACCAAAATCTTTGAACAATTCTCGGGCAGTTACAAAGTCATAACGTCGCCAAGCTTCATCGGAATTATCAAAATCAATCATGGCGTAAAGTAAAGGCAAGGCGCTAAGACGGTCAATTAATGGCAGACGCTTAAACTGTGTGTAGAGAAAAGTTCCCAGAGGCGTCGGCAGTCTTGGCAAGTCTTGAAAAATTGGTGATTCAACTTCCAACCCTAGGGTCGAATATTGAGATGAACGAGTCCAAGTGGTAAAAGGACTAATTCCTAATTCGTTGATCAGGGAAAAGATATTTCTGTAAGGATACCAGAAGCCATGAATGCCTGCTTCTACGGAACGTCCGGCGGCTGTTTTCCAACCTGCTACTAGTCCACCAGAGTAGGAACCTGCTTCTAGAAGTGTCACATCGTAACCTTGTTTTGCTAAATGGTAAGATGCCCCTAGCCCAGCCCAACCTGCACCAACGACTACCACCCGTTTACCTTGTGACATATTATCCTCTGGTTTTTTCTTCTACTATCATAAGACTTACAGCACTTTTCAATTGAACCGGCGCCAGATTGTAAGGGCGCGGAGACCGCGCCCCTACGGTTATATTGTGGTCTATCCAAATAAAATCGGCTGTATGCTTTCTGTTACCTGAGATCTTGCACCATTGTCAATAAGGCGAGAGAAACCGGTGAGTCCAGCGCTGCAGGAGGGTTAGCCCGACCTAGGCGACTGGCGAACCCGAAGGGGTTTCTAAACGATAAATTAAGGGTTTCAGCTTTACTGATTCGCTTATATTCCCGGTTTCTGGGGGTGGTGCAAGAAAGGACTACCGAACCAAGAGTACTTGCGGTTAATATGGAGTTCAGAGTATAACAAAAAACATATTTGTCGCTCCATAAGGAATAATCTAATGAGTCAATTAGCCAATATCAAAATCAGCTTGAATGACTTTCAACTTCGGGATGGCATTTATTTCCCGAAAGACTATGAACAGTTGAACAGTACTGAACAAAAACAAAGATGGGACAAAATCGGCAAGACATACTATGGTTCCCAAAAGATTGAGCAAGCTGCAGAAACAGCGCCAATCAAACAAGACTACACTCTTCTAACTGGAAAGCCTGGAGGTACTTGGAATAAACTGACAGTAAACAAATCTGTTGATTCTATTCTTGAGATTGGCTGTGGTTACGGGAGAATTCCTTTGTATCTTTCAAAAGGCAAAAATTTGACATGTCAGAAATATTACGGTGTTGACATTTCTGAATCTTTGCTGCGACGGTTAGTGAAGTGTAAGCAAGAATATGATTTTTTCCCAGGCTCAGAATTTTACATAATTTGCGATTCGGCTGAAATATTGCCTTTAGAAGATAATTCTATTGACTTGGTAATTTCTAATTGTGTATTTATGCATATACCAGATGCACAAATACGAAACTTGTTGGTTGAAATATCTCGTGTACTCAAACCCGGTGGAGTTTTTGTTTTCAATCATTCTTTCCACAACAAGTCTTGTCCTTCCCATATTATCCATAATTTTGTGAGAAGGCTCAACATATTTAAACAAAACCCAGTTTATCTTAAGCAATACTCAGCAGATGAAATAGACGCAATGTTAACTGCTTCCGGAATTACAGCGAAGTGTCCCCAATATACTGTGGAACCTACGCAAGAGTATGCCATCCTACCGCAGAAAATTAAAGGAATACCAGTACCTTTTGCTACAGCAATAAACACAAGTATCAAGCCGTCAGATGCGATGAAAGAAACTCTGGCTTATGGCTATAGCGCCTACAGTAATAATTTGTAATTCGTAATTCGTAATTCGT
>CAZZYE010000214.1:5932-9958 GCA_964658145.1 uncultured Stigonema sp. | reverse complement strand
TGCCATTGAGGATGTCTTACGTCTAGCGTCCTAACCGCCCTAGCGGTTGCTATACTTACCGCAATATTTTGCTGATTGGTGCAGATGTTCTCTCGAACTGGGTAGACTGGTCAGATCGACGTACCTGTGTGCTGTTTGGAGACGGCGCTGGGGCAATAGTTATCCAAGCTCACCATGAAGACCGACTCTTGGGCTTTGAGTTGCGAAGTGATGGCAGCGGTCATCACCATTTGAACATTGCTTGTCCGTCGCTACAGCGTCAGCTTACCAACGACATAAATGTTGGTCAGGGAACTACCACACCAATCACGATGAATGGTCAAGAGGTTTATAAATTTGCTGTGCGATCTGTGCCGTCCGTGATTGATAAAGCCCTCTATCGTTCCGGAGTCAGTGCTAATGAACTTGACTGGCTGTTGCTACACCAAGCTAACCAGCGAATCCTTGATGCTGTAGCTCTGCGCTTAGCAGTACCGCCTGAAAAAGTGATTAGCAACCTCAAAAACTACGGCAATACCTCTGCTGCTTCAATTCCGCTAGCTCTTGATGAATGGATGCGTCAAGGTCACATCCAGCCCGACCACCTGATTGCTGCCTCAGGGTTTGGTGCAGGGCTGAGCTGGGGAGCGGTAGTGTTCCGTTGGGGAACTTAAAAATCTGACTGCATAAAATAATTGGCTTACCTCCTATGGAGATATAGGAGCAAGATGATTCGTAATTGAAGAATAATTGCGAATCACGATTTACGAATTACAAACACCAATACCTAAAATCTAACTCATAGTAAATGAGGTTGACTTCAAATGGACATTTTTCGCAAAACAATAAACTTTGACACGAAATCGAAAAAATGGACGGTAGCTTTAATAGTGTCTGTAGGATTAGCGGCTATTGGTGTGCCAGTCTATATTTTTTCCACTAGCTTGTTAAGCCGGCAATTTACGAAGCAGAGTAAGGTTGAAATTCCAGTTCAAAAACCTGTAAATATAACGGTAGCAGCTTTAGGACGCATCCAAACAAAGAATAAAATTATTAACTTATCTGGACCATCAGCTTTGCAAACTGCCAGGTTAGATCGGGTTTTGGTCAGAGAAGGCGATCGCGTGCATCGCGGGCAAGTCATTGCTGTTCTTGACACTATCAGTCAACTGCAAACAACTTTCGTCAAAGCCCAAATGGGTGTTCGATCTGCTCAGGCGCAACTTGCTCAAGCCAAAGCAGGGACGACAAAACAAGGAGAAATTGCCGCCGGGCAAGCACACATCACAAGTTTAGAAGCTCAATTTCAAGGGGATATAAGCATTCAAAAAGCTAAGATTGCTGGTTTGTCAGCGCAATTGAAAAATGCCCAGACCGAATATGCACGCTATCAGTCGTTGTACAAAAAAGGTGGAATAGCTGCTGTTACAAAAGATACTAAGTTTTTAGCCGTAGAAACTTCTCAAGCGCAACTTAAGGAAGCTAAAAGTACTCTTAACCAATTGGATAAACTTATATGTTGCACGGAGGTCAGAAACCGGGTTTGTTACTCACGACTTACCGTAAAAATCTTTTCCTTAAGCATGAATACGATGGGCTTTTATCGCTGATCCACCGTCAAATTTCTGCATAATTTGCTGATTTATATATGACACTATTAAATAGAAAATAATGTTTATTCCAAATCAATAGTGTAAAAAAATGATTCCAGAAATTGAGCCAGGAACTGTAATACACAGTCGCTATCAGATTCAGAAATTGCTTGGTAAGGGAGAATTTGGACGAACTTACCTAGCATTCGATAATCAGCGATTCGATGAACCTTGTGTTTTGAAAGAGTTTGCACCGATAACATCAAAAGAAGAAAACCTCTGTAAATCTAGGAACTTATTCGAGCGGGAAGCAAAAGTTTTATACCAAATTCAGCATCCTCAAGTTCCCAAATTTTTAGCTTGGTTTATGGATAACCAACGAATCTTCATCATTCAGCAATATATTAACGGCAAAACTTATTCAGAAATTTTGTCCGATCACATCGCCCAGAAAGGACAGCCATTTTCTGAAAAAGAAGTGAGAACATGGTTGATGGATGTATTGCCAGTTTTAGAGTATCTCCACGATCGCAAAATAATTCACAGAGATATTTCACTCGATAATGTTATGCAACCTCATAATCAATCTAAACCTGTGCTGATTGATTTTGGGGCAGTTAAAGAGAATTTTGCCCAGATTATATCTCCCGCTCCTCTAAATGATTTTAATTCAATTCGCTACTCAGTAATCGGCAGGTTTGGTTACTCTCCACCTGAGCTATTACGTTTAGGACTTTCCTATCCCTCTAGTGATTTTTATGCACTTGGTGTTTGTGCAGTAATTCTTTTAACGGGAAAAATGCCACATATTCTCTTAGATGAATTACTCAATTGGCAATGGCGCTCTCAAGTGAATATCTGCGATGATTTTGCAATAATTCTGCAAAAAATGCTGGCACAAGAACCAATTGCACGCTTTCAGTCTGCTCAAGAAATTATCCTTGCTTTGAATAATCTACATAGTAATTCGCTTGTTTTACCTGGGTTGAAATTCCCATTTACGTCTCCAATAGAAGGCATTCAAAACCGTCAAAAGGAAAAAGAAAATAAGAAAGCATTAGAAGAACTATTAATTTTACAAAATTTAGAACGAGAACTTAGACAATCTCATAATACAGATGATAATATTTCTCTACCTCAATCTATTTATCTCAATTTAGATTTATCAGAGTATATAAAGCAAAAATCGGCGGAATATATCGAGAATTCTACTCGTGGCTTGATTAACATTCCAGCAATAAAATCGAAAATTAACGAAATTTTGACGATAATGATTGCTAAACATGCACCGGAAAGCCATATAGGTAACAACAATAATTTTCCGAAAATTAGTACACAGGATTTTTTGGAAAATGCGTCTGCGAATAATTTGCAGCTTTTAGAAATTATTAAACAAGAATTTACTTACTTTATTGGACCAATTGCCAGCGTAATTATTCATGAAAGTTTAACATTTTTTCCAGATTGTTCGCTCAAGCAACTTATCGAAATATTAACAGCAGAAATTCCAGACAAACTAACTGGAGAACAATTTAAAAAGCATATTTATAACATGTTTAAAACAAAATTTTCACTTCAAGAATAAAGTTAGTATACTCATTAACTATATTTACAAAATTAATGCATAATTTTAGATAAATGAACCGTAATGAATTATGAATTGGAGCGTAATTCATAACTCAATATAACTACACATTCAAGATTTAAAACTTGAGAATTAAGTCCGGAAAACTGAAGATTTTAATATTGGTTTAAGCACAGTAAAAAGAAGTAAAAAATATCATTTTTAAAAGTAACTTAGACCAAGATTTTGTAAAGGATGTAATTAACATTCGAGGTCACAACTATAGCACTCAAGCTATTGAAACAACTGTGAAACACAGTCATCGATGCTTAAGACGAAGTGCTGTAGTGGCATTTTCGGTTGAAGTTAATTATCAAGAACGTTTAGTCGTTCTTCAGGAGGTGAAGAGAATTTATTTACGAATTCTTAATGCGGATGAAGTCATTAAAACTATCCGTTCTGCTGCTTTAGAAGAACATGGATTGCAAATTTATGCTGTGGTACTTCTCAAGACAGGTAGTCTTCCAAAATACTCTAATGGGAAGATTGACAGTCATAGTTGTCAGAATGCTTTTCTGAATGCAAGCTTGGATGCAATACATACTTGGACGGTAAACCCTCAACAAGATTTGCAGCAACTACAGGCAGATGTAGATGCTTTGTTAGAAAACGTACAAATGTTTCAGCAGGCATTGAAAGTCTCTTAACTGGTATCCTTTCAGGGGGGGCGATCGTTGCTACTCATCCCCCGTTTCAGCCGATTTGGCATAAGTCCTGAGATTGGTCTTGCCATTTCGAGATGGGCTATGACATGAATGGCACCCTTGTTAAGGGTTGAGACTGACGCACCAGAGGGGGAGAAACAGGGACGCGGAGCGGAGATATTTTTGA
>CAZZYE010000214.1:0-5922 GCA_964658145.1 uncultured Stigonema sp. | reverse complement strand
GCGTCCCCGCGTCTCCACGTCCCCGCGTCGGCTTAACGAGTGTGCCATTCGGCTATGACATACTCAAGAAGTAAAATACTGTAAATTGGTAAATGTAGTGTAAATTAAGGATAACTCGAAAAGTTGGCTTATAAGACAGGTGTTTGACCTGAAATGCTGACCTTGATTAACTGTGATGTCAGGAATTAACAATGCTAGAAGACGCTCAAGGACTTGAAGTAACAACAGACTCAAGAGCGGCGATCGCTGCTATCAACTGGTTTATCGATCAAGCCCTCAGTTACGGTAAAGATGCTGAAGCTGCTATTTTGCAAGGGATTGCGGCAGACCCAACCTGTGCAATGATTCATGCTTATGCAGCTGCCCATTTCCTCTCAATGGAAAATGCTCTTGCTGGGAAGAAAGCCCAGAAGCATTTGCAAGCAGCCCAACAGAATTTAGCAGAACTCACAAACCGAGAACGGTTATATGTACAAGCGATCGCCGCTTGGTCTGTTGGAGCGATCGATCAGGCGATCGCCTTTCACGAGGCAATTGCCCACAAGTTTAAGCGTGACCTTATTTCAGTGCAGCAGGGACAGTATCACTACTTTTATTTGGGAGATAAAGAGAGATTGCTCAAAATTGCGCTGCATGTTATGAGAGACAATCGGGAAAATCATTACCTGTACGGCATGGTGGCGTTTGGTTTAGAACAGTGCCTTTCTCTTGAAGATGCGGAAGCAATGGGTCGAATAGCAGTCGCCATGAATCGCCATGACCCTTGGGCGCATCATGCTGTGGCTCATGTGATGGAAACTCAGGGACGAGTGGATGATGGTATTGCTTGGATGGAGAGTCTTGCCGATACTTGGGAAAACTGTAATTCTATGCTTTATACACACAATTGGTGGCATGTAGCACTTTATTACCTTGATCTTGGCGACGAACAGAAGGTTTTAGCACTTTACGATACTCGTGTTTGGGGTCGCGCCCAGAAGGAATCACCTAAAGATCAGGTGGGGGCAATTGCACTGTTGTTACGCCTAGAGTTGCATGGGATTGATGTCGGCGATCGCTGGCAAAAGTTAAGTGCTTATCTTCTCCCTCGACTCCATGAACACGCATTACCCTTTCAAGACTTGCATTACCTCTACGCACTAGCTAGATCTGGACGTGGTGACTGGGTGACGCAGATGCAGCTAAGTATGCAGAAACACGCTGAAACTGTAAACCCCTATCAACAACGGAATTGGTCTGTTGTTGCCATTCCGGCTGCTAGAGGCATGATCGCCCACGCCAACGGTGACTGGTCAACGGCTCAAGCTGAACTGCAACCTGTATTACCGCAATTGCATAAGATTGGTGGTAGCCATGCTCAAAGAGTTTTGTTTGAGCAGGTTTACTTAGATGCTTTATCGCAAAGCCAAAAGCAGAGTTATTTTTCAATGGCGACTTGCTGAATCTAGCCAGCGTTAAAACTAAAAACACAAACCAACTTAGGTTGGGGAGCGAGCAAGCAGTTCTCAAAGGAGGGTTAACTGCGTTCTCCTACCTATTTAGCCGTTAATGGATAAGTAAGGCACAGGTTTCTCGCATCGCATAGAGGTAAATTTCAGGGGAAGTTATTAGGATTATCATTTGGCAATCCAATTGTTTGAGCAATTGCAATCAGGCGATCGCGACTCGGTAAGGAAAACCAGATCTGGTAACTGGGCTTGAATGAGTGTGGTACGGAGACTTATTGCAGAGGCTAACTGAACCGCATCGTATGCTCGTATTGGATGTTGGCTAACTAGCTGTCCTGCCAACTCAGTCACAGTTTCAGTTAACTCTATAACTCGATATTGGGCGTTTAAATGATGGCGAAAGGCTATAAAAATTTGAGTAATTTGAGTTGTATTAAGGCTTCCTTCTCGCTGACGACGTGCCAGTGCGCTAAGAACTTCTACCCAAGTAATTCTTGCAATGTACAGTTGGTTGCTGGCATCCGGATCAGCTAAAGCTTGTATCCAGGTGGTGCCAATTTCAGGCACATAGCGTTTAACCAGGGCACTACTATCTAGGAAGTAAACGGTCACAAATTGCCTCTGTCTTCGATAATGATCTCCGAAAGAGCCTTTCCGGAAGCTGTTTGCAGGCTTTGAGTGAGTTCTCGAAGTTGTGCTTCTGAAATGGTTGGAACATCCCCACGCCCTAGTGGAAGCGTGAGTAGCCCAGCCTTTACTAGAGGTTCCAGTACCCGATCAATCGGTTCGGCAGAGGGTAATAACTCTGGCAAAATTTGAAGCCGTACCTGTTGTCCCTCGCTAAATGTGAGAGGGGTTAGGGGACGCAGAATGCCATTTTCGTAGATCGCAGTAATCTCAGACATTGGCTAACCAGTTATCAGTGTGTACATTTATTTTAGGATCGCGGGTTGGGAGACGGTCATTTAAGATCCCCCAACCCCCTGACCAAGGAGTCCTCGATTTTATTTCCCCCCTTGTTAAGGGGGGATCAAGACTTGTACCTAAAACATTACATAAATCGAATCATATACCACATCATCGATTTCTTCGGATTTCATTTTACTTTTGGATGAAAAGCTAACGATTTCTTTGAGCAAAGGTAAAAAAGCTTTTCTGTGGCATAGTGGAATAACGCGCCACGTTTGCAAAATTTCCTCAGCATCGACTTGCCGAGAGGGGGGAAAATAATCTAAATTGTTTGCCAGATTAAAATCAACCCATGTAGATGCCTTTGGCGATTCAAGTGGGGTTTGGGACAAGTCTGGAAAATATTTTTTATATATTCTTTCTGCCTCAGCTTCTAACCTTTGATTTGTTTTGGATTCTCTGGTCAATTTATTGCTTGAAACAGGTATTTGATGCGGATTGATTTTAGGTTGTTCTGCTTTAAGCAAAAGAAAATTTTCCAATATCAACACATCCATATCCGTACTCATAAAGCAGTTAACAGCGTCTTTAGGCGTACAAACAATCGGTTCACCATTGACATTAAACGACGTATTAATAACTACACCATAACCCGTTAACTTTTTAAACTCTGAAATAAGATCGTAATAGACTGGATTGTCATTTTTGGCAACAGATTGAATCCGCGCCGAATAATCAACGTGTGTAATTGCAGGCAGGTCGCTTCGTTTTTGATTGACGGTTTGAATAAGATCTTCTTGGTCGGGATGGGTTTCCAACCACCGATCCTTTCGCACATCTGCAATTAACAGCATATAAGGGCTAGGGCGGTCAATGTCAAAATAAGTGCTAATATCTTCTTCTAGAACACTCGGTGCAAAAGGTCTAAAAGATTCTCTAAATTTGATTTTCAAATTGAGAATGGATTGTGCTTTTTCATCACGAGGATCGCCCAAAATCGAACGAGCACCTAAAGAACGCGGTCCATACTCAACTCGTCCCGAAAAATGACCGACAATTTTTCCATCAGCCAAATATTTAGCTACAACTTCATTCCGGTTAGAAGCATCTAACTCTAAGTACTTATATTGATATGTATCTAAATAGCTTTTGATTTCATCGCGGGAATAAGCAGGTCCCCAATAAGAACCGAGTTGAGAACAAGAACGTTTTGCCGCTTGTTTTTCTTGCTCAGTAGCGAACTTAGTATAATACAATTCCAAAGCACAACCTAATGCGTTGCCCGCATCACCTGCAGCAGGTTGAATCCACAAATCCTTAAAAATTCCCGAACGCAATAACTTACCATTCGCCACACAATTGAGCGCCACACCACCCGCCATACACAAATAATCAGCACCTGTGACATTTTTTGCATGTTGAGCCATTTTCAAAATGATTTCATCGGTGACAACTTGAATAGATTTGGCAATATCCATGACTTTCTTCGTAATTCTTTCGCCATTTTTACGACTGCTTCCTCCAAACAACGTTTCAAACTTTTCATTAATCATGCACAATTCTTCATTGAAAGCAAAATATTCCATGTTTAACGTAATTGAGCCGTCTTCATGGATAGTAATCAGCTTTTCTTTAATCAGTTCTACATAAGTAGGTTCGCCATAAGGAGATAAACCCATCAATTTATATTCGCCATCATTGACCTTGAACCCGGTGTAATAGGTGAAGGCTGAATATAATAAGCCTACCGAATTTGGGTAGTGCATCTCTTTTAAAATTTTAATCTCACTATTTTCGGCATAACCAATTGTTGCTGTAGCCCATTCGCCAACACCATCAACTGTCAAAATCGCCGCCTTATCGAAAGGTGAAGGAAAATAGGCACTAGCCGCGTGAGATTTATGGTGATCCACTATGAAAACATCACCACTGTAATTTAAATAAGAACGAATGAGCGCGGGAATATGCAGTTTGGTTAATGCCCATTTAGCAAACATTTTTTTCCAAATTTCTAATCCTTTGGGAAATACTTGTGCTTGGGCTGCAATAATTCGCTCCAGGGTCAAATAAGGATGGTCGTAAAAAGCAATACTAGAAACTTGCTCTATACTGATTTTGGCTTCTTCAAGGCAATAATTAATCGCTTTTTGGGGAAAGCTGGAGTCATTCTTGACGCGGGTAAATCTTTCTTCTTGTGCTGCAGCAATGATTTCACCGTCTTTAATTAATGCAGCAGCAGCATCATGATAAAAAGCAGAAATACCCAAAATATAAGTTGAGGTTGTTGGTTCTAATTTGACTTCAACGCTGGAGGTCCTATTACTAGTTAATAAATTAAACTTTTTGATCGTTTCACTTATTGCATCAGCTACCACTTGATGACCATATTCTGAATAATGCTCATCTTTCTTGTAATACAATTTATAAGCATCTTCCTCGCGTTTGAATTTTTCGAGTACATCTACGAAAAAGACATTTTCATATTGCTCTGCAAGATGGATAAAGCGATCTCTATACTCAGGATTCATGCCTGGTAAATGGTAGGGCAGAGGTACAAGCAGAACAGGTTTTTTGCCGGCTAAGTGAATCATTTCTGCAAGCAATCGCCGCATTAAAAGCCACTTGGGATTATTTTCACTTTGGTAGCCGTCAAATTCTTTTGACCATTGAAGTCTTAATAGTCGAGCTTTTAAGTGCTGAGGTAAATATGTATTAAACAGTTGTTTCAGCCTCGGACTTGGTTCAAAAAGCCGAGTTGAACGTGTCTTTTCAGCATAAAATTCTCTTGATTTTGGAACCGGAACATTATGTAAAGTTAAGTCCTGGTCTTCCAAAGTAAAAAATGGTTTATGAATTGCGATAGTAGCCCCTGTATAGCCATCGATCGCCACTCTTTTATCAAGAGAATTTCTGAGAATATCTGTGATATGAGGTGCAATAACGACTAAATCATGGTCATATGAACTTACTAGATTTTTGTAAATCAGATATTGCTGATCAACTCCACTTCCAGACAGACCGAAATTATAGCAATCTACGTTAAATTCAGCAGCAACGATATCCGAGAATCGCTTTTCATTCGCAACCCCATCGCCTGCTACATAAGAATCACCTAAAAATACCATGCGCGGGTTATGGCTTGGTTTTTGGATAGTATAGTCAATGTTGGAACGAAACCCTTGTTTATTTGTGCGAACAAAATAAGGTTTTTCGCTATAGGGTATCCGCATAGTTAAATTTGGCACATACAAATGCCCAAACATTTCATTATAACAAAGTAAAGTCCGGTGCGTCAAAAATTTTTCCAGCATAGTTACCCTCCTGAATTTGTGATATTTAAGAAGACAGCGAAGTCATGACCGCCCTGCGGTTCGTCAAAAGTCAAAAAAAACAAAAAAGGATACAAGCCCCTGAATTTATTTATGGATAAATAAAAAATGTATTTCGAGAGGAGTGCAACAAGAAATACTACGTCCTTATTACATGCGAATGTATTTATTTATCTTGCTCTAATTTTGACTTTTGACTTTTGACGAGCGAATTGGGGCGCGTGACTGACAGATTG
>CAZZYE010000213.1:0-9969 GCA_964658145.1 uncultured Stigonema sp. | reverse complement strand
GCAGCGTCTCCCCTTGGGAGAAGGTAAAATCTCGAAAATTGAACAAAATTTTCTAAGTTTTTGAGCCTCAGATAACGGCTCATTTATTTGTTCAATCTGCTCTGCAAGAGTCAGCTTTTCTGAATTACGATGTAGCTTTTTTCTAATTGCCGCTAATTTCATATTTTTTTATAATAATTATTAATCATCGCTATACAATTATTAGCTGTTTCTTCCACCACAGCGGTGATAAATTCCCGTGCGTCGGTGGTGCGGGAGATGGTGTCAATTTGGGCGCGACACAGTGCTAATGCGCTTTGTGCTGGTTTACTCGGTCTAGCTTCTGTTGGTAGCGTCGCTAGTTCCAAGGTTGTACCAATAACAAACAAATGTGGTATATTGAACAGACGCTGCTGTGGAACGGAGCGAATTTCCAGTAAAGCGGCTGTTAATTCTTGGTCTTCTTTTGTCATCACCACCCAAGATTGATCTAATAAATCACCAAGACCAAAGAAACTATCAGGAAGCTGTTTACTTGTGGCAAGAATTTTATTCACCAACAGATGACGGTAACGTTCTGTATCCCCAGTTTGCAGTTCATACATCACTACAGAACTGCTAAAGACTTCTCTTGCTAACAAAACAACTTGCACAGCCCAAGGTAACTGAGTATAAGTTTGTCCAGCAGCCCAAGCGGTAACAATTTGGTCTAAATCTTCATTAGCCGCCACCCGCACTTCTAGCTGACGCATTCGCACTTCCAAGTTGCTGATTCTTGTGCTTACTTGCTCAGCTAATTGATTTAATTGGTTGCTTAGTTCAAAGAGTGCTTCTTCTTGCCTTTGCAGTCTCTGTTTTTGATTGCGGATAGCATCACGCGCTTCCAGCAAAGAGTTTTGAGTAACTTCAAAAGCAACTTGACTAATGCGAAGTGAATCACTCAGTTCTAGCACCCATTTATAAAGTGCTTCTTGACCTGCAATGAGATTACCATCTAGCAGTAATCTCCGCTGATTATCGCTGCCGTCAAGCTTATCAAATAATTGACAAAACCAACCGCGTTTTTTGCGATAGCGGATGATATCCTTGCTGACTTCAATGCCATTAATGAGGTTAATTAGGGCTTGATCGCCAACTACAGGTACTCGACGTTGTAGTTCTTCAAGACAACGAGTGGAAGGGCTATAAATATTAATATTTTTCTCTTGTGGAATGCGCGAGATACCGAGCCGTTCTGTGTTCAACTCTTCAGGCTTGAGGATTTCTCTCATGATTTATTCCTCATTAAATAACCTGTATATTGCAGATAAGCATCTGACTTGTTAATTTTTTCTCTACTTTCTAAAATTAAGTAACTAAGCTCTCTGACTAGCTTCTCTCTCTCTTCATCTTTGAGTTTTTGGTCTTTTTGAGATTGGGTCAAACTATCGGAGTAGTTACTCAAGTAAACATTCAAATCTTCAAAACAGATATCAACTCTCTCCTGGAAATCTGCATCAAGGTATTGATTGATTCCTTGTTTAATATTTTTAACACTCTCTTCAATCATTTTATTTGATTCATCTACTATTTCTTGCAAATAAACAGTGTAGTATTTCTCCTTTTTATCAGGTTTTTTTACCTGGATTCGCTCTTTCTTGGGGACTAGGCCGAACCAATGGTAAAATTTTCTTTTTTTGACTACTTTAGTTTCATACCCTTGAGCTACCAACCTTGTATTATGCTTGATACTGGGTTTAGGAAAATTGATATCTTTAGAATCTAACCTTAGTGTTGGCAATGAAAGATTTACACTAAAATTTTCACTCAACCGATCACGCGCTCTTTCTATAATTGGTTTAGTCTCTTTCTCTAGTAACTGAGTTAAGTCTTGACGAGACTGCTCAATTATCTTTCTCACTTGTTCACGAACACTATCTAGTAATACGTTTGTTTTCTGTCTAGGGTAAGCGATTGCTTGTTCTGTAAAATCTTCTGCTTCTCTTAAACTATTAAATTCAATTAGACCACTACCTGTAGGTTTTATTTCAAATTTAACACGTTTAGAAAATTGATTAAAAAAACTTTTAGCAGCCATACCTCCTTTTTTGAGTAAATCTCCACGTTCATATTCCTCATGGGAAAAATATGTTGCCAAACTGACTTTGGCATCTTGCTTAAGTTTTTCGAGGATTGTGTTAAGTTGTTCGTCAAGATTAGTTTTGAGCCTATCTACTTCCTGTAAACGATTACGGCAGTCTGAAAGGGATTGCATTTATTGGCTTCGTCGCTGATTTGCTGCTGATACTGTGTATACTTGTTTTCAACGCCTTCAGCAACCAACACTGAACTAGCTTGATACATCAATTTGCTAATTTTTTCTAGCAGTTCGACAACATCTTTTTGCAAGTCCTGCACATGGTGTAGGTTTGGTTGCTGCATTAGCTTTCGCTGCATGGGGCTTATTTGGAGAATCTTGGCAGAAGCGTTTAGCAAAGCAGACCGTTAAATATTTTGAAGAACAGCGTGTGCTTGATAAGTTCACAGACGGAATTGCTCAGTTTTGGCAAGACACAAATAAGAGTTTTAAGAAAGGTGCTGATGCAGTAGAGGCAGACTGGAACAAATATATTGAACACTTACGTGAGATAACTTCACCTACGACACAATCAAAAGACCGCATTGAGGAAATTATCAATATATTGGAGGCAGGTAGGAATTTTTTCGCTGGAATTCCTTGGTCAAATACGAATCAACATCATTAATTGATATCATGTCCGGTTAATTACCCCGATGTGATGACGTTGCATCCGAAGGTAGAGACGCGATTAATCGCGTCTCTACATAAGTTGACAGGTTTTTATTATGGTTGATTTGCCGGACATCATATGATTAGATTTAGGGAAAGAATCAAAGCCCCAGAACTGGTTTGTGACATTATTAAATCACCAAACTCAGCAGGCATCCTTTTTTGATCGTGAGTCACAAGAACTCTGTCATCCTATGCTGAAGATAGCCAGTACCTCTGGGTCTTTCTTGCCTTCAAGCCCTGCTGCATAGGCTGATTGAAAATCAAGGTTGGGTTGCCTACGTCGAAGTGCCAGTTACAATTGCTTGCTTAAGGTCGGCATCTGCTTGAAATCTAACTGTCGTCATACCTTGCTTTGCTTCTGTAAACGAGCTGCTTTTAACTTTTGATACAGAAGCGGATTCTTCTCTCTAAAGGACTGTTGCAATTTCTCAAACTCTTCCTCACCTTCCTTAAGATACACATCAATTAACTCTCGGTTGGCAAGATAAAAGGCAATAGCACCATAAACCTGTTCCAGTGAGAGTAGTGGAAAGTTTTGGGCAATGCTTTCAGGCGACTCACCGTTCAAGAAGGCGTAAACAACTGAATCGAGCGAGATCCGAGTCCCTTCGATCCAATATCCTTCATCCCGTTGTTCGATATATCGTTTTGTTATGGTTGGGGAAGCTGTCATAAAACTGCCGGCTACTCTTTATCTAGATATTAAGCGATCGCTCATCCGCCCAGTACACTTAGGGTTCGACCCCATAGCTACATCACTCAATCCTTATAGATTACCTTGCCGTCTTCTCGGAGTCCTCCCAACGCGGGTTTAGCTACTTCTGACTTTAAATTTGATCAGGGTCAATTCCTGCCTGTCGCAGACGTTCTGCTAAACGTTCTGCCCTAGCTTGAGCCAATTCTTTCTCCTGTCGCTCTTTTTCTACTGTAGCCTGAGCCAATTCTTTCTCCTGTCGCTCCTTTTCTGCTGTGGTGGGAATCCAGTTTTCTAGAGCATCATACCAACGCAGCCATTGTCGCTCTTTGCCACGATACTCTCCCTGCCATAGTCCTAAACCCAACTCCAGACTCGGTATCCAAACTTTAGATTCGGGCAATTCCATCTTTTTGTAGCGATCGCCTTCTAACTGAAAAGCTTGCAGTTCATCAGTGTAGCGATCAAACACAACGTAGTAGGGAACGCCTAAAACTTGCTCATAGACTTCCCATTTTGTTGGTTGTTTGCCTTTGCGCTCACTTTTGCCTAAATCTTCATTTCTCGTGCTAGGAGAAAGCAATTCTATGACCACAATAGGTCTGATCCCCTCTTGCCAAATCACATAACTTAAACGGAGTTCCTGACCTTCGTAAAGTCGAGAAACTCCAACCACAGCAAACCAGTCTGGACGTTTGTACCATCCCGTGTGCTGTAGGTCGTAATAAAGATTCAAGTCACTGGCTACGAAAACTTGGTCAGGAGAATAGGTAGGTGGACAAAAAGTCGCGCTACATAACTCAGACTGCCACAGATGGTACTCGTCAGGCAAACCAGCGTCCTCCGGGTCTTCAGAAGGCAGGTCATACATAGTAGGCAAGGTTTCTTTGGGTGAACGGGGCGGATCAGCCTGCTCAATTGGGAATCTTGCTTTCAACATAGGGAGCCTCAAGATTGCGATAATCAATTATACCAATTCTCCAATCCAGTTCCCCTCAGTGCAGAAACCGGCAAAATCCGAATTTGGCGATTGACCTGCTGGACGTATTCTATGCAACGTTGAACGTCAAACTGCACGTAAGGTAGCAAATCGATTTTAGTGAGAACCATTACCACAAAGAGCGCGAAACACAAAGCGCGTAAGCGGCTGTACAGAAATGCAACACAATCAATCAGGCAGCAAGGCTTAGAACATTTGCAAGAAATTGGGTGATTTGTTGAATTAGCGACTGCTGCTGAAGAATCTGAATGTGTCCAGCGTTGAGGCTATTGAGAACGCTGGTGACAGGAGGATTCAATAGCCGTGTTTCTAAATCAGTCTTTACTTGCTCGAGAATTCCTTCAACCGTAGGGACTGCCATAAAGACTTTGTAGGGAACTCCTGAAGAGGCTGGGAGGAGCAAGCTTGTGATGGTATTAGCTTGTTCCTGAATCGCGCCTGACTCCGTGGTATTTGCATTAATGACCAATGCAACGGGTCGCATGCGCTCTCTCGAGAATGGTTCCGGAGAGCGAGCTAGCAGAATATCTGCCACGAGCTGTAACAAATTCTGTTCTCTGCACAAGCTCTGTTGGCAAAAGTCTTTTGAGAATTTCGGTGTTCGTGGAACTTTCCGTGACTAAATACACAGGTTTCATGGTACCTCTTCAATCTCTAAATTGTAGTTCGGCAGTCCTCTCTCTACACAGTAGCGGTATTTTTTGACGAGTCCTCGTCGCATAAGTTGATGATTAAGTGCATACTCAATTTCACCACCATTCCATAGCAAGATGGCTTGGTTTGCACTATATTGGGCAAGAATTTGGGTGGCTTCGGTAAACCCAGAGGTGCTAAAAACTACACCAATCACCCCGGCAGGTCTGCGAAGCAATTGGTTACGGAGTTTTGCGACCGGATCGATCGCGGCGATTCCCGATCTGATCTTTACATTCCACCAGACAGGATAATCCATCCGTGTAGACAGCCCCATCGATTTGTTCAACTACCGTACCGCCAACAAAGACGGTGTAGGGGTAAGTCACATGAGCACCCTCAACTTCAAATGCGCGAATAACAAGGTACTCCAATGCCTTACCAGCATCCCAACCGGGTGTTTTACCTGTCTGAATTTGTTGCCATTCAAGCAAGTTCAAAAGGTTGTAAGTCGAGATTCGCTGTTTGTACTCGGCTTCGCTGGACATACAATCGAAAACACAAAGGGCTAGTTTTATTGTTCTGCTTTGAATAAAAGCAGTGCTAAGATTCTAACTTAAAATTTTTCACTCTCTCATTTAGGACTGCTATATTTGCTAGTTTATGCTGCCTTTATAGTTGATTTATTCTGTTTTTACATTTGGTTAATCTAAATTAAATAGAATATTTGTAGAAATACGGTTATTACAAGCTATACCTGATGGCTATAGTTAAGAAATCACACAATTTTATGTAATAAAGTCTCCATGAGTTGTAAAGTGGTTTCCAATCGAATTAAACCTTATAATATTCTAGTTGTCGGTAATACAGGTGTTGGCAAAAGTACGCTGATCAGCACTATCTCACAAATTTTCACCAGTGATACTGTTACTACAAAGATTTCGGAAAAGCCATACACGACTCCTGGGTCTTTGTTTGCTCTCTATGATACGCCTGGTCTTGAAAGGGACAAGAAACAGCGTAATCAGGTGAAACAAGATGTTGCTCATCTTATCCAGCAGCAGAAACAATGGCGTAAAGAGCCAGAAGAACATATTCATGCTGTATGGTACTGTATTAATTCTCAAATCACGAGAGGGTGTGACATTGACCAAAAATGGATTGCAGACCTTGCCAAAGAAGTACCTGTTATTGCGGTGATCACACGGTCTTTGAGTAAAGAAAAAAGTCAGTTTCAAAAGCAACTAGAAACCAAACCAAACATTCATCATGTTGTACCAGTTTTGGCAGAACCAGAGAATACCAATAATGGTCTTGTTAACTCTCATGGTTTAAAGTTATTACTGGCTACAACTGAAAAATTGTTGGAATAAATTGCTCAAACTGCAATTCTCAACGCAGTAAAATCCAAGGCAAATAAAGCATTTGTTTGGTGTATAGATGGCTGTGCTAAGGTACTTGCAATTCAATTGCTGCCGATTCCAGTAGTTAAAGCGTTTCCTACATCCCTAATTCAGACTCGGCTGTTTGTAGATATTTCAGAAACATTTGGATATCCGTTTGAAGAACCGTTCATCACTGAACTACGTACAACAGTGGGGTTAAGTGCATTTGGCTTTGACATATGGGTTGAAGAGGCATTGAAGAACCTACCCATTGACTACAACAACATTCAAACAGTTAAAGATGTTTTCTCTCACCTCACTACAACTTTAGAACAAGTCGCAGGAGAACTACCTTTCAAGGAGCAACTGCTAGAGATATTGTCAGTTGTAGCCAATTGTAATTTAATCAGTGGGTTGCCAATCTTGTCATGTATCACCACAATTGCGACAACTTTGTCAACAGGAGTGATAGCTGTTGTTTATATAGAGACATTAAAAATTTATAAAATTGCTGAATATAAAGGACAACCTTTATCTGTAGAGGAACGGAAAAAGATACTAGATGAACAAAAGAAACTGGTTGTCGAAGTTATGCGCAAATGGATGGGAGGGGGAGGATGGAGTACTGGCTCTGTGACCTGATGTCTTACTGCTTGTAGCGATCGCCCTCTAACTGAAAAGCTTGCAGTTCATCAGTATAGCGATCAAACATGATGCAATACGCTTCGGATAAGATAATCTACATACCGATAAATTCTGTAGAGACGCGACCGGTCGCGTCTCTACACCTATGTAATTCTCACGAACAACCCTTAACCGAACCGTATTGACATCACTCAATCCTTATAGATTACCTTGCCGTCTTCTCGGAGTTCTCCCAACGCGGGTTTAGCTACTTCTCTCCCTACTCCCTACTCCCCACTCCCCACTCCCAATTTTGACAGTTACGTTAAGATGCGCAGATTGGTATCACTAGCGCGAAACAGATTAGCGATCGCACTGTTCTTGGATAGAAAGCGATCGCAAAAGGCTTTAAAACAGAATATGAAATCCTTGTTGGGTAAAGTGCTGATCATGGCTGAGAACATCGGTAATCCCCATTTGTCGCATGATAACCATTGAAATGCAGTCTGTCAGGCTATATCCTTTATCTGAACGCTGTCCGTATAAATCGAAGCCTAACTGTCGCCATTCTGGTGTATAGGCAATAATATTTATGGTGGGTTCTCGTAAGATTTGCGTACACATCAATAGGGCTTTTTGTCTCATTACACTGCCTCTTGATGCGGCATAGTTTAATACTTCATCGATAATGCCATCTGTGGTGATAAGTGGGTTTGTGGTGTTGTTGTGGGCATAATGGAGTACGATTTGATGCCAGTCATCTTTTGGGTTGAGCAGGGCGATCCAATAAAAGGTATCGGCAAAGATGGGCTTCATGGATTGTGTTTCGGTGTGCCATAGATGTAGTGGTCGTGCTGTTCGGCACTGTCTGTCGGTAGGGTGTCTAAAACGTCTTGGGGGATATCGGCAATCAGTTCTTCTATAAATACGCCAAAAGGTTTGGGCGGTTCTTGCGATCGGTGATGTTTGATTTTTGCCAATAGTAAAAATTCAAAAACTTCTTCGATGACGCGATCGGGTGCTGTCTCAATTTCACGGATTAATTGTTCTTTGAGGGTCATTTTTAAGTTCTCGTCATTTCTCTAAGTATATTACAGCAATTTTCAGGTAAATAGACCACAGTGGTTGAACCAACAATCATGCATCATCTTCGGTAATACCAAGAAATGCTAGACAAACTTAGAGATATTCAGTCATAAACGAACTTATGGTAGCCATGTAACTATTTAGATTAGAAGCAAGAGCGTATTGAAGGACATGAGAACATACTTGCCTACCTCTAACTTACGCGCAAGAATCAAACAGCATTCCTATAGGTAAAAGCACACTCCCGAATTTAGATGCTCTTGTTCCAATACTCTAAACCAGTTACAATCACATCTTCCAACCACTGCTTAAAACGCTCTGTAAGATTGCTCTCCTCATCAGCATAGGAGAACTGAAATGGAGAATCAGTTAAGGCTTGGATATCGCTAATATTTCGTTCACCCTCTTCTGCATTATCTCTATGGTACGCACAGGCAGAACATACAAGTAAACCACGATACTCATGTCCAAGAACGTGAAAAGACAAAAGGATAGTTGTTGATGATTCTACGTCGATGACTAATTGTATCCAACTGTGATATGGACGAAGATTTGCAAAGTACTCTAGCTGCTTAGCTGTCTCTACAACTTGGTAGCGATGGTAGTAATATTTATCATCGCCAGATGGAGCCGAGACTTTAAAAACATCAGCATTACTTATTAAATTTTGAACAGATAACCTGATCTCATTAGCGATATCTTGTAAACGATCAGATGCAATTTCAAACAAGTTGGCAGCAAAACTCTCAACTTTTCGACAGCGATCCTGAATAGTTACCGATTGATTTTGCTTCAGCTTGTCAGCTATAGAAGCAATGACAACTTGAGCGCGTCGCGCCTCTGATAAGATTTGTTCAGATAAACCAAGACTACGAATAAATGCTTGCTTTTGACTCCTAGAAAACAAGTTAATCAAATTTGATAAATCACCTTGTTCTGCTTGCTCTGAAGCCGTAATATAGGCTCCTCGGTCGTCACGAGTCAGAACTAAAGGAAACCATTGAGCTTGGATGAAAACTAAACTAGCGAGGCAGCGAGCAACTCGACCATTGCCATCTTGAAATGGATGAATTTGTGTGAAGCGATGATGCAGCCATGCTGCTTCAACTTCAGGAGGAATTTGTCTTGTTTGATGTTGATGATGCCATTGAATCAAATTATCCATTTCAGAAGCGACCTGTTCTGGAGGACAATATTCGTGCATGGAGCCGTCAGGTCTTTCAGGGTTATTAGGTAGTTTCTTCCAGTCACCTGTTATAAGATGAACGCGAATAATTTGTCCTGTCGATGTTTTAGCTTCAGTAGTATCTTGATTCTGGGTTAGAAGTTGATGCAACTGTTTGGTGTAGAAAGTCGTTAGAGTTCTCTGTCCACCCACAAAATCAAACAGCCCTTCAATTGCTGCTTCTTGATCCTGGATTAGAGATACAACCTGCTTAATTGGACGATCTGTCGCTCCATGAGGAATTAGAGCCTCATTGATTCCTTGTTCAATCAACAAGCGAGTAATTCCTCGGTCTAACGTGTACAATCGTTCAATTATTCCAGTTTCTATGGCGATCTCTCGGCGTAACCTCTCCATAAAGGTTTTGAACTCGCCAGAGGAACGAAGACGCTGTGCTTGTTCATTCCAAACAGTGACTAAAGGTGGCAACTCAGCACTAGCCAATTTTTCCCAGTTTGATGGTAAATCCTCTATTGGTTGCCACTGCATAAGAAACTATCAGACAATCTGCATAAATAGCCTAACACTCGTTAGCCTATTCAGCCATCCGTT
>CAZZYE010000212.1:0-9983 GCA_964658145.1 uncultured Stigonema sp. | reverse complement strand
CTGTATTCTGTCAAGGGTTGATGAGACTGATGTCATGGCTCGATCGCAGATTGTTGTCGGACCAGGAACACACCAAACCTTGTTGTCCAGGGTCAATAAAAGGCTCTGGATCTCTTTGACGAATCCAAGTCTGACCTTGCTTGCGTAATGGAAAAAGCAGGACTGCACCTAAATAACGAACACCAGGGGTTTGCTGCAGTAATGCTACGATATCGGAAGGATAAACAGGTCGCCCAAATGGCCAACCTTTGCCCTCAGGTCCTCCAACCAAGGGATTTAAGTATCGATACAGGGCGACGCGTAAGTTGAATAGAATCTCTTGCTGGGCACTGGGATAATCGTAGGCAGGTTCGATCGCGACTTGTGCCCGAACGACGACGCCTATGTACTCAGGTTGCTGAAGCTGCACTTGTACTCCCAATAACCGTCTTTCATTTAAGTAGCTCAAAATTTGTTGTTGAAGTGCATTGGTGAGAGCAAATTTTTCTGGGTCTATCCCCAACCCTTGAGTGAGGGCGTCAGTATTTGCTTGCGGCACGATCAGTAGACGTACAATGCCTGCGTCACGAGAAGAAGTCGGTTGCAAACAACGGACGTGTGCGATCGCCCCTTTAACAGCAAGCTTCGCCAAAACTTCAAAGTCTTCAGCAGTGACTGCCCGGTCGCGGGTCCGTAGTATTTGCGGCGCCCTCATAACGGCTTGATCCAGTGTTTCAGCATCAGCACCATTACGTGCTGATTGGTGGTTGTCCACCTTGGTCACATAAGGAACAGCAGACTTCAAAAACCGGAGTGAGCCACTTTTCACATTACCCTTTCGACCCCCGCCTGTGCGATAAGCAACTATTCTAATCTCTGACCCGCGAGGGGGGATTGCCCCGTACTGGTGTTCAAGCGCTTGCCCTTCAATATTACTGTTGAGTTTTCTCAGATCTTCTGACCAAGGCTTTTGTATTCTTGAGCGAACCTGTGTCTGGTGTTTGAGGGAGTCTGGTTCGCGAATTAAAGGTCCAAATTGAACTTTACCAGTGAGAGAATCGATTGTGTAGTGGAGGTCTTCGGGAGTTGAAGAAGCAAAATCCTTAACCTCTTGCCACTTACGAGGCAAACCGCCTGGGGAATTCACTAGGATATACTCATCTTCTCGACGGCTTAAAATCGGAAACCCTTGCAATTGAAATATCTGACCTGACGTACCATCACTTATTCCCAAGCGTTCATTGCGAATGATAATACTTTGACTAGCACCCACTGTACCACCAATTGCCTGCACAGCTAAAGCATTAATCCGTGGAGAACTGGTGTAACCAGGTTGATTGGCATCTGGGGTTGTCAAGACACAGCGAAGCCAGCGACCTCGGAAAGTGGTAAAGTTTGTTACTGGCCAATTTAAAGGTAGATGAAGAATGACATCTGCACCTTGAGCGGGATTGCGACCCTGTTGCACGATTTCATAGAAACTGAAGCCTTGAGTCTGATCGTCGGTTTCCCGCAACAACACTGGTTGCCAGTGTTGACCGTCCCATGCTTCCCATCGGCGAGGTGGTTGATTGGGGTTGATACCAGTAGATGTGGCAGCAGCTCCTTTAAACCTGATTTGTAGGACGTTGCCTTCTAAGGGATCGTCCGGTGCAAGTACGAGGTAAAAGCAGTTACCAGGCTCTAGTTGCTCTTCAAACAGGAGTTGCTCGCGACCTCCCCAGTCGCCATTTTGCTGAGGAGTCCACTGACCGGTGACTCGATCGCGCAGATTCTGAGGATTATCTTCAGCGGTTCGGGCAGTCAACAAGTGCCGCAGACGGGGTTTGCCAATTACCAAAGGATGATCCGTGGTGAAGATGATCGCTTCAGTCGTCTCAGTCCTCTCTGTGCCAACTTCTACCCCAGCCGGAATAGTGTAGGCTGATTCTAGGTTCGTGCTTAAATAAAAGGTTAAATCTGTTTGCGCACTCGCTGGGGGCTGAAGACGAATGCCCAGTAATTCTAGAAAGGCTACATAATTTTTACGAGGTACTTGGTTAAACCTGAGCAACATTTGGTCAGTCAACCAAGCAAATAATTCAATGAGCGTCATCCCAGGATCGCTGAGGTTGTGGTCTGTCCACTCTGGGCAGTAGCGCGGGATTCTCAGCATGCACTCTTCCACTAACTCATCGAAAGTGCGATCGTCTAAGTTTGAGGAAGGCAATTTTGGTAGAAAGTCAAATTCCACAGTTACTCCACCGTTGAGAGTAGATAAAAAGGATACACAAAACTGTAAATATCTGGAAAATTTTTGAGACGATAATTGATAATTATATCCACTCTGCCCCTGACAGGGTCAGGATCTGTTCGCACCTCATTAATAATGATGCGTGGCTCCCATGTCTCCAAAGCTTCTAGAACATAAAGGCGAATCCTGATCAGAGTTTCACTACTCATCGGTGCAAATACCAGTTCCGACAAGCGCGACCCAAAATTAGGACGATATACCCGCTCACCCTGCTCGGTGCACAGGATGAGCCAAATGGATTCTTTAACCTTTTGTGCTTCAGAGGTGAGCTGTATCCCGCTCTGCACACTCAAGCGCAATGGGAAAGCCCAACCTTTTCCTAGATAGTCTCTTTGCTGACCATTAACCGCGTCTGGCATTCTGGCAGCCCTCACAATATGTATACAGAATCAAGAATATCGAGGCTCTTGGTACAAGCCTATTCGCCAAAGGTCGAGTATGAGAATATTTATAGGTTTATTTGTGCTTAAGTAAGTAGGCTTGTAGTAAGCGCTTTAGCGCTAAAGCGCTTACTACAAGCCTTTAATTATTCACACCGACCTACTTACAAGCCTTTTTCCTCTATTTTACAAAAGTTTACATATTTGGGATTAATCTCGCCAAATTACTTAGGTTAAGTTGACAAAAACCAGCTAAAAGATTAAAGAATTGTTACAATTTTTCCTTGTCAAACTTATTAAAATATTTTTGATTATTGCATCTTTATAACTCTTAAGCTTTATTACAGAAACGGCACTCAAATCAGCTTTTTTGTTGTAAAAGCTAGCGTCATTATGGTAAAATTACCGAAAGTAAAGTAGGAGTTAAGCATTAAGAAAAATTAAATAATTCTCATAAGGATAAGAAAGTGGCGTTGCTGAATTGAGGTATGAATCCTTGTAGAGTAGCAGTGCTACGTCTGTACAAGGATTTTGGTCCGCACGTGAAATCATTTTCATAGATGAAATCGGCAACGCCAAAAAATTTATGCTAGCAAGAAGGTTAAGAGAGTAGCTTGCGTCTGTTGGGATGCGACCTCTGTTTGTTCAAGCAGCTTTGAAGTGCATCATCTTTCACTCTTGACAACGGAAATGCCGCATTCAGTGCTTCCTTGGATAATGGCTTGTTTTGCTGGGTTTTGTAACCGCAAACATCCAATCTGTGAACGGGTTACTGGCATGACTTACCAATTCTAGATCAAAAGTGCATAACTTGTTTTTGCTAACACCTATTAAAAGTACAGGATGACTTGTACGCGTAAACGCATAAAAGCGTTTTGTCGTCAGACATCGCCTAACCCCCTTTAATCGAAGCATATGTCTACTATCAGCGTTGACAATGCGATCGCGATCGGCACGTCTAGTTGATGCCTAACAGACCAATAATGCTAGGTTAAAACTGACAAATGGGTGGAAGCTAAACATAGTTTTAGCACTAAAGGCGAGACTCTATAAGTTCAGATAACCTCTACGCTCAAATTGGTTGACATGATTATGCAGTTGAAAACGGTATGGTCTGCTACACAAAACCTAAATGCTAATTCCAAATCTTCACGCTCTGAGGAACTACAAAGTTTCTGTCAACTACAACTGGAACATTTAACAGATAATTATCCGATTTTTTGTTCCAGAATTGTTTATCACGATCCGTTGCTGTCAGATCACCAAGAGGTAACTCATTATGCTCAAAGTCAACCTCCATTTTCTCCAAAAACCTTAGCTTACTTGAGAGCAGAAGAATGGTTAATAGACTACTATCCTGCTTTTACTTTAAATGAAGTTAGTCTTGCCAATTTTACATCAAATTGTTATATTTGCCCTTTGGGATACAGAAATCAAAAACCTGAATATATCCTGGTACTTGCTCACGAACCGCTTTCTCCAACTTGGCAACAGGACGTGAAGCGGTCGGCTATGGTACTGAGTAAGTACTTAGATGTTTATTTGGACTGTGGACGCCAACAAGCTGAAATTCAACTTCTTGAACATGTATTGCAGCGTGCAGGGCATCAGTTGCGCAATCCTTTGGCAATGATTGGTCTTTATGCAGAAAATTTATACTTGGGATTAGCAGATGGACCTTGGCAAGAACAAGCGGCAATCATTCGTGAAAGCGTACAATATTTAGATCTTAATTTAACTGAACTTATTTATTGCGGTCAGGGGACAAAATTAAGGGTAACTCTCCAAGATTTACGAACCCTAGTAGCTGAAAGTATTCAGGAATTAAAACCTTTAATTAAGCAGAAGCAACTGCAAATCTGCTACCCTGAAACCTCTACTATCCTGGCAATAGATCGCTTGCAAATGAAGCAAGTTTTTGACAACTTACTTAGCAATGCTGTTCACTTCAGTCCTGACTCAGGAACCATTAACTGTAGTTGGCAGATTTTTCAAGGTGAAGTACTGATTCGGATTGCCGATCAAGGACCTGGACTATCTCCTGAGGAACTCAAAAAAATATTTACCCCTTTTTATTCCCGTCGCCCAGGAGGTACAGGTCTTGGTCTGACTATTGCCAAGAAAATTGTTCTTGACCATCAAGGAAGTCTTTGGGCTCAAAATTCTCTACAAGGCGGGGCCCAGTTTTGTTTGAGCTTGCCTCGAACTATAACTTCTTAACAGGATGGGTGTTTATGAGTACCGATCAAAAACTTTCAGTTCTGATCGTAGATGACGATCAACGCTTCCGTCAGGGGTTGCACACTCTCCTCGATTTTTATAGTGTCAACGGACAGTTACTCTTAGAAGTTGTGGGTGAAGCTGCTTGTTTGGATCAAGCTTTAAGCCTTGCACAACAGCAACGACCAGCCTTAATCCTTCTCGATCTAGAATTGGCATCGGGTGACGGAATTACAACTCTGATCCGTTTGCGAGAGATGTATTTTACTGGTAAGGTTTTAGTATTGTCAGCTCACCAAGAAGATGATTTCATCTTTCGAGCCATGCAGGCAGGTGCTGCTGGTTATGTGTTTAAAAATCGTGTAGCGACTCAACTGTCTGAGGCAATTAGCACCGCGATCAATTCTAAGATTTATCTGCCTGCGGAGGTTGCTAGTGGTTTTTTCCGCAAATTTCAGGCTGATTCAGAGGCTTCTGTTCAAGCCCGTCAAAAGCTTCACTTGACGGAACGGGAACAAGAAGTTCTATACTGGTTAGGGCAAGGAGATTCTAATGAAAAAATCGCTAACCGTTTATATGTTACAGTAGCTACTGTTAAGGCTCATCTAACAAGCATTTTTGAAAAATTGCAGGTTACTAGCCGTACCCAAGCTATTGTCGCCGCTCTGAGGCTAGGTCTGATCCAGGCTCAATAGCATGGGCATGCTCCGCGATCGCCACGGATAGCTTTCTCGGACTTTATTCCATCGCTCCAAAGGAGTATCCTAAGTGTCCTTAATAGAGCCTTGTTATAAAGAATACTTATGTTCGCGTAACGCACCCTTATGCTGCGATCAACTTCAGGAGACAGTAAAGCAGTTTCCGAAGGCTAAATTTTGTCTGGAATGCGCTTTTCCGGGGGTGTTGCCGGAAAAAGCTGAGATTAAAGGCAGTCGGGGTACTTATCAGGTAACTCGTCTTTTAGGCTGTCGGGGTATGGGTCGCTTGTATTCAGGAATACAAATGCATGACAGTCAACCTGTCGTCATCAAGGAATATGTGCTACCCACTCGTTGTTTTAATTCCGAAGAAGCCCGTCAGCGCCAAGATGTTTTCGTCCGTGTGGCGGGGGTAAGCCAAGCAGATGGTAGAAGCCAAGACTTTCGTCTCATCAGTCCAAGTGAGGCAATTGCTGACCAGCAGGGAGAACGCTGTTATACAGTCACTAAGGGTAAACTAGAAGCTTCTGGAACTTTGAGTCAGTACCTGAGAGAAAAAGGCGCCATGAAAGCTGAACAAGTGCGCGAAGTCCTCAATCAAGCCCTGCAAACCCTACAGTTTCTCCACACTCAAAAGTTTCGCCTTCCCTCAGGTCAAGTGCGGCAGGATCTGGTACACGGTAACATCAGTTTAGATAGCTTGTTGATTGTCCAAAACGATCAACAGTACTTCACTATATATCTTTGTGATTTAGGTGTCTGGGAGGGTTTATTTGAACCACCATCTGTTGCCCAATCTTCAATCCCTAATCAGAAGCAAGACTTAGAGAAATTAGGACGAGTCGCTTTCTCTCTATGGGTGGGACGGGCAGATGATTCTCTCGATCTCAGAGACGACCAGCAATGGAAGACTGGCGATCGCGATTTAAAGCAATTTCTTGAGCGCTTAATTGGCATAGACACTCCTTTTGAAAGTGCGGAGGCTGCACGGATAGCTTTGCTGCAACTCCCTAAAGAACACCAAGCAAACAGTAAAGAAGGGGTAGTTACCCCTGAGGAGAAACAAAAAGGTTTCGGACGAACACCTTTAATCTTACTAGGAGTCCTTGCTTTGCTGTTGATTGGCGGAGGAATTTGGTACTGGTTCTTCTTCAAGAGTGGCTCTGAACAAGAAGAGGACTTCACAGCGTTTAATCAGCTTGTGCCCACTTTCTCCGATGTAAACGGTGTTCCTCAAGAAAACTTTACTTACACAGGAGAAAAGGACGGGTCATGGAGCAATGTCTTGACATTTCGCCCAACAAGCAATGAGAATTTAGAAGACTTATTGAAGCATCCTAAGCAAAATGCCAACCCAACATTTAACTACGAACGTGTATCTTCACCAGATATACAAACTGTTAGTCAACCTAAAAAAGAAGTACAAAGTTCAAAGTTTAATTTTGCAATTACCGCTTTGACAGTAGATAACTTAACAGACAATCTATTTGGAAAAAAGATTGCTTATGATGGCTTACTCGTGTTTGTGCCGTTCAGTAAGCAAGACCAAAATCTGCCCAACGCTCTTCATGGGCAAATTAGTTTCGAGCAATTGCGTCAAATTTACACAGGTAAGTTTACCAACTGGCAGCAGCTAGGTGGTCCTAATCTTCCCATAAAACCTTTTGCCCCGACCGAACCGGAAGCGGTACGTAAATTCCAAAACCTAGTACTGAAGGATGACCCGCAACGGATTGCTCTGTATAAAGCAACAGTCACCTCAGAACCTACCGAGGTAACTCAGCAGCATATTGTTAATGATTTTAACACACAGCAAGTAGGCATTATTAGCTACGGCATTATTAGTAAAACTTGGAATCAGTGTTCAGGCTATCCACTAGCTTTAGTTAAGAATGACCAACCTGCTGTTCAAGCCCTCTCGCGGCTCGATGGTCAGCCAATAAGTCCTTCAGATAACATATGTGACAAAAACAACCGCTTGAATTTCCAAAGTTTTAAAAGCCAGAGCTATCCGTTAAGCTATTTTCTTTTTGTTGTAGTTCCCACAGACAACACTCGCGCACTCCCCGGTAGTAAATTTGCTGATTTGCTAACTACTCGTCAAGGTCAGTGTCTATTAAGTAAGGCAGGGCTTGTTCCTTTACAGCCTGTACCTAAGGAATGTAATTAAGGAATATTTGATCTCCTATTAGTGCTATGAGTGCAAATCGATGCCGTAACCCCAATTGCGAATATTTCAACCGTACTTTACCCAACAATGCCAGGGTCTGCCCTATGTGTGGTGAACCTTTGGGCAATGTGGTAGCCTCTACTCCAGTACCTCAGAATCAGGCTCCTCCGGTAGTACGACCTGCTGAAGCGATTCCCGTAGCTCAACCCTCCACGCGATCGCCAGCCTCTCAGACTCCGCCTCCCTATGTACCGTCAGCACCAGCCCCGCCAGTTCGACCAACTCTGAAGCTGATCCATACTTCTGGAAAAGAATTTCGCTTGCTGGGAGAAGAGGGTTACATTGGTCGGCGAACCCCGACTCACAAAGCTATGCTAGAAATTGACCTGACTGGTATCCCCAATGAGGGAATAGTTTCCCGTTCCCATGCGCGAATCTACTGGGACTTGTCCCAAAATACATACATGCTAGTTGACAATAATAGTCGCAATGGAACTTATTTAAACGGGAATGTTCTCTCTCCTGGTGTTCAATTCCCCCTCAATCACAATGATTCGTTACAACTTGGTCAAGATAATTTGGTATGTTTCACAGTTTCACTCAGATCAACTTGATCGGATAAAAGCGAGTTCGACCTTTGGCTACTTCTGATTCTGATGCATTGCCTATAGCCTAGAATTTAGGATAGGTTATTTAGTTATGCACTCAAAGAAAATACAGCCCTATGACAGCACCAATTGGAGATATTGCAGGCACAGCAGGATACGCTGCGATCGCTGCTGATGCACTTAAGTACCTCAATGACCCGTTAATCTTAAGCAAGCTTACTGACCGGGTGTATGAGCTTTTTCTAGAAGATATGCGCTGTCAGCAGGAGCGGATTAGAAACTATGGCAAACAAAGGTGGTTGTAATGGTCGCTAATACTTCTAATGATGTAAATGGCAAGATTAATCATCAGTTGAATTATGTTACCACCAATCGTTTTTATGTAGAGATAGGCAGCACTATAGCTGCATCTTTTACTGAATGCTCAGGGCTGAGCGTTCAAATCCAGAAAGAAACCTACTATGAAGGGGGTGTCAATAACCAGCAACGTATTTTTTTAGGTCATGCAGAGTTTGCAGATGTAATCCTTAAACGTGGAATTACAGATGATCCGAACTTTTGGGACTGGATCAGCGAAATATTTGAAAAAAAGACTAGTCGGCGGAATGTGAACATTCTTGTGTTCAATCAAGCTGGCGACATCATGAAAAGTTGGACTCTCATTGGTGCTATTCCTATAGCCTGGAAATCATCCGATCTCCAAGCAGATGGAAATAGTGTCGCTATTGAAGAATTAACTCTTGCCTATGAAGGCTTGAAAGTCGGAAATAAAGCAGGGGGAGGTAATAGTACAACTCGTCTCAGTAAAGGATTCTTCTCTAGTTCGTGACTTAATTAGCCTCCTTTGTCTTGGTGGTACTTATGCGAATTATTAAACATTCACTTGGAATAAAAGCTCCCTTGCTTGGATTAGGAGCGCCTTTAACTGCGCCCAATCTCTTATTGCAAAAAAAGTCTACCTTTCCACCTTTGCTAACTGGACTGATCAAGCCATTGACTCCTATTCAAGGACAAGGCTTGCTACAATTTCCCTCATTTCCACAATCGAGCAATTCCGAGGAATCTTTGCCTGCGTTTGCCAATAGCTCATTGATGGGAGCGGATGCAGAACTTCCACCTATTGAAGTTGAACCATTTGAGTTCAGAAACGAAAACGAGTCAGGCAAATCCGCTCGTAAAGAGGTACAAGGAGGCAGTGTTCAAAGTGATTTTTCTGCGATCGTTGGCACAAATACAGTCAACCAATCTTCTGCAAAATTAAATATTCAAAAACAAGCTAAATCTAAAACCCAGAAAAAACCCGCTAAATCTAGCTCTAAATCTAAAAAACCAGCAGGATCTTCTGCTGCTGCACAGAAGGTTGACCAATCCCAGAAAAAACCTGCTAAATCTAGCTCTAAATCTAAAAAACCAGCAGGATCTCCTGCGCCTGCGTCTTTAGACACTACAACAATCCAAGCCTCGACACTGTCAAACAATACCCAACAGCCGCAGACAACATTCCACAGCCCCAGCACTGTGCCAACAACCGCAGCATCACCGACGATGCCACCATCTCCTTTAGCAGGATCTCACACTCAGACTATACAACAATCCGACATTCACACAACACAAAACGCGGCAACAGAATCAACC
>CAZZYE010000211.1:0-10007 GCA_964658145.1 uncultured Stigonema sp. | reverse complement strand
TATTTTGAGTTTTCTTAAGAAAGATCCCGGTAATGGATAGCCTTTTTAAGGGGGGCTCATTTCCCCCCTTTTTAAGGGGAGCCAGCGCTGAAGGAGGGTTTCCCTCCGCAGGCGACTGGCGTAGGTTGGGGGGATCAAGTCTTATCTGAACCGTATTTACTCCTCACTCACTTGAGAACCTCGCTTTTAAGAGTCGGGTAGGGCGTACCGGAACTTATCAGCTTGGAAACCCACCTCTTCTGCCTCGTCAAAAGAAATTCTGGTTGTTAGATAGACCTTCTAGAGATTAAGATTCTCAAATTTAGTTTCTCTGCCAACAAAAAAAATGACCTCTATCTGTGGGTAAGACATGAGAAAGTCATTTATACTGTAGCTAAGAACACACTTTACCAGTTACAGAAAAGATAAAATATCAAATTTAGTGTATTCCCGATCGCACAGGAACTTAAAATAAAGCCTGTTCTTTAGGTATAACTAAGTTTATTACTCTGGGAGCATCTCATCGAAGATAATAAAGGTTATGGTAATTGTAAATGTCAACAAATATGAAAAATAGTTAAGAATAATAAAATAACTCCGCAATTCTGTGGAAAAATAATCGGAAAAATGTAGGTCAAAGCAATTCAATTTAATAAGCAAAATTAACTTTTTGAATAATTATAAGTAAAGTAAAAATTCCTATATTTTGTATGATGTTTGCTTGAAAAGGAATTTACTCTAATAGTCGTTAAACCTGGAAATATTGGTTCAAAAAATTCCGAGGAAATAAACAAAGCAAAGTAAGGAGTAATATAAATGCAATTGAAGCCGACAATTCAGCAGGTTGTCGCAGTCATAAAAGCTTTTAATGGTATTAGGCGGAAAACAGCTATCTTCTTTGTTAAAGGAGGGGCATTGGTTGTTTGCACCCCTAGACAATCCCATCCAGCCTTGGTTATAGATTGCAATTTGCCATAACGCTACATTATATGACCATAGGTAAAAGCGATTGAAGGGACTGGTGTGAAAGTGCGGTTTTCTTGTAGTGACTGCTGTTGAGAATAGCGCGATTGTTGAGCGGACTGGCATCAAATTATCTCAATTCATTCCTAGCACAGTCTTCGTCCTAGAAAATATGTATTCGGGTCTTTTGCAAACAAATAGCGGGAATCATTAAGATGAACATACACAAACTTGAAATAGACAAATTTGTTCAGCAAGCAGAGACAATGTACAAGCGTTTAGCAGATTTGTACCAAAATGCTAACACTTTGCCTTTAACATCAGATCTACTGCCGCAAGCTTTTATGGAACTTGGTAGCGCCTCAGAAATAGTACAGTTGGCAATGGAGGAACTTCACCAGCAGAATGAGGAACTTTTAGAAACAAGAAATCTGGTAGAAGCAGAACGCCAGCGCTACGTGGATTTATTTGAGTTTGCACCAGAAGGCTATTTAGTAACTGATGTCCAAGGCGTGATTCTAGAAGCCAACCAAGCAGCAGCAAGGTTGCTCAACGTGCCACAGTCGTTTCTGACGGCAAAACTAATGGTTAACTTCATCACTTTAGAGGATCGTCATCGCTTTCGTTACGAACTTACCCAGCTGTGCCGAAGCGATAAAGTGAGGGAGTTAGCATTACGCTTGCAGCAAAAAAATGGTGAGTGCTTTATCGCTGCCTTCACAGTAGCAAGTGTTCGCAACTTAGATGGCAAAGCGATCGCCTTTCGCTGGCTGCTACGTGACGTTACCCAACGTCAGCAAGCGGAATCAATAACCCTTGGGCATGAGGGCGACCTGACTCAGGATCGCCCTGTGCATAAATATTCTAAAGGCGAAACGATCCCCAACAATTGGCAAGCAATTTGGTATGTTTGTCAGGGTTTTGTCAAACTCAGTACGCTTTGTGAAACGGGTGAAGAAGTACTGGTGGGGTTGGCTGGATCTGGAATGGTTTTTGGCTCTGATATGACCTCTCTCAAAACTTACCAAGCAACCGCCCAATCAAACGTAGAGTTAGTGTCAATTTACCTAGCAGAAATAGCAGCTTCTCCTACCCTCTCGCATGCGCTTTTACCAAAGTTCAATCAGCGGTTAAGGCAGACAGAATCTTTTTTAGTACTTGCAGGCAGGCGACGGGTGCAAGACCGCCTCTACGATCTATTGCAACTTTTAACACGAGAAATTGGTCAACCAGTCTCGGAAGGAATTTGCCTAAATGTTCGTCTGACTCATGAAGACCTTGCAAGCGCCTGCTGCACTACTAGGGTAACAATTACACGATTGATGAACAAGTTACAGCAACAAGGAAAAATTAGTTTTGACTCGAGAAAACATATCATCTTGAAAGATATGGATTAAAGAAGGACAAAAAAATAGTGCCATTCCTGACCTACAACCCCTAGGTAAGACGAGCGTCAAAGCTCTGTCGTCATTCACCTAAGCAGGTTTAGAACTCAAGGTGAAATGCCTCCACCACAAAGACAACTTTAGCTTTTCATCATTGATGTTGCACAGAGGCTTAGAATCATGCTGAATAATGAATTATGGTGGACTATATTAATGTTGTTAGCAAGGCGATCGCGTTTGCTTTGGGAATTCAGTTGAAAACATGATTCATTAAATCTAATTTAACGAATCACCAGACTAATTCCAAACCGCTGCCGCCGGTTGCTCAAAAGTTCATACAATTTTTTGAGTTAATGAAAATTATAGCCAAGCGTTGGAAAATTCTTCTGGGTATGGGTGCTGCTACACTGACGTTGCTGGCGGGTGCAGGATACTGGTATATATTCATTGAAGGTGCGCCGCAGTTAGACCGACCGGCAACAAATGTTACTGGCAGTGCAATGACGTTTCATCTAGAAACTTTCAACAGTAAGGCAATGGGCAAGGTGCGGCAATTTGGTGTCATTCTACCTCCTGGCTATAAACCAAACCCTAACAAACGCTATCCAGTCATTTTTCTTTTGCATGGTGGACACGATGATGCACGTGCTTGGGTAGACAAGATTGGCATTATTCCCGTATTGGCTCAACTTTACAAAAGTGGGAAACTACCGCCATCGATTGTGATTACACCAGATGGCAATGATAACCGGGGTTCGAGTCCGCTTTGGGATCCAGATTATTACGATGGACCCAATGGCAATCTCAGCACATGGATTGGTAAAGAGTTAGTTGCTGTGATCAAATCACGCTACTACACCTTGAATAAACCGCAATTTTGGGCGATGGGCGGACTCTCCTCTGGTGGTTGGGGTGCCCTCAATATCGGGCTACGCCATTTAGACAACTTCAATATTTTCTTTAGTCAAATTGGTTACTTTATAGATGATAGTGGACCCCAAAATAGCCCCCAAGTATTTGTGCGACAGATTCCCCCAGCACAACGCAAATCTATACATATCTACCTGGATGCTGGACTAAATGATTTAGCTGGTCATGAATTTCTCAATTCCAGTCGCCAGTTCCATGAAACGTTAAATAAATTGGGCATCAAAAACGTCTTTTATACTTTTCCTGGCGGTCACGGGCTAAGTGGTCCCGACTATGGTTGGAATTATGACCACAAGCACGCAGCAGATTCCCTCTCCTATGTGGGTATCCAGTTTCAGGAAGCAATGCAAGAGCAGAGACTGAAAAATTGACTATTATACCCCCTGTTGTAGATGAACTACTAGACCAAAAGACAGCATCCTTAAAATAGACTAATTCTTATATAGCAATCCTATTTTCAGTTGTGAAAATTCTAGAAATACAAGTAGGGTGGGCACTGCCCACCATATCCGGGTTTTGGTGGGCAGTGCCCACCCTACACAACTTAAAATTTTTCACACATCATTTAGGATTGCTATATTGCATCAGTTGTCAAAAGTTGGCTGTGTTGAGATTATTGAGTAAGGATAGCTTTGTGATGAGTGTAAATCAAGATTTTGCGCACATTTTAGTTCTGGCTTCACCAATTCACCACTTATGCAGCTAAAACGTCTCACTCGCTTTGGCTTACCACTCTTAGGGCTACTACTTTTCGGTGTCTCTATTTGGGCTATCAGTCAGCAATTGCAGCAGTACACTATTCAAGAGATTTTGCAAAACCTCCAGACTGCTGCCATTAAGCACTTACTATTAGCACTGGGGTTGACAATCGTCAGTTACTTGGTCTTGACTTGGTATGATGTCCTCGCTTGCAGATACATTCGCCATCCTTTACCTTACCCAAAGATTGCACTAGCTGCGGCTACTAGCTACGCAGTCAGTAACACTGTCGGTTTCGCTATCTTCACTGGTAGCGCCATTCGTTATCGACTTTACCTACTTTGGGGCTTATCAGCAGTTGAAATTGCTCAGATCATCGCCTTTGCGAACCTGAGTTTCTGGCTGGGATTAAGTGCAGTTGGTGGATTCTTATTTTCAGTTGAACCTCTAGCGATTCCCCAATTGCTCCATTTGCCTTTCACCTCAGTGCATCCGATCGGAATGGCAATGATTGCCATAACTGTCGCTTATTTGCTAGCAAGTTTAAAGCTAAAGCGATCGCTACGAATTGGCGGACGTTCCTTTTCTTTACCAACTCTAGATTTAGCTTTAGCGCAGATTATCGTTTCCTCTATTGACTGGGGCATTGCCGTTGCTATACTTTACGTCTTGCTGCCATCAAACACACATTTACATTTATCGTATGCAGCCTTTTTCGGCATTTACCTCTTGGGTCAGATTGCGGGACTGGTAAGTTCCGTACCTGGTGGATTGGGCGTGTTTGAAACAGTGATACTTTTGCTACTCTCACCAACAATTCCTCCTCCTAAGATATTTGCCGCTTTAGTCCTCTACAGATTCATCTACTATTTTCTCCCTTTAGGAGTTTCTGTATTGTTACTCGGTTTATATGAAATCAGAAGGCGAAAGTCAACTTCTTTGGGGAATTAAAAATTAAGATCCCCGAAATAAGTTTAGGGGTGAGAAATAAGTCAAAATTGAAGGCTCAACTGACTTGTACGTGTGGGGAGAAGAGATCGCAATGGCAAGTAATAATACAGATACAGGATGGTCTGAACTAACTCGTGGCGCACCACTTGCAGTATTTGTTACGGTGTCCCTCTACATTTTATACAGACTTTTACCAGTTTTAGAGCTGATTGCCATTGCGGCATTGATTGCTTTAATCTTCAGAACTTTACTGCAGTGGTTACAAAAGATTGTCAAATCACCGTGGTTGGCGGTTTTTATATTGATTGGATTAATCGTGGGATTTGGCATCTTGCTTGTTTCTGTCGTTATCCCCAGTGTAATTACAGAAACTCAAAAGCTAATAGTGACACTACCAGAATACTTAAGTAGACTGAGTGAACGCGTTGAACAGCTTCACCGCACTAATAGCTTAGTACCAGACCTCTCTCAATCAATAACACAATTCAAGAACGTTGCCAAAGAGTTACTGAAGGAAGTTCCACTTGTGTTGCGTGAAGCTTTAGGTATACCGCTTGAGTTTGTGGCAACACTGATTCTAGCTTTATATATGGCGTATGACCCAAATTCATTAATTAATGGCATTCTCCGGCTTGTACCCCGCCGAAATCACCAACAGTTTAAACACTTCCTCTCGACTGTCGAGGTGAGATTGCGGGGTTGGATTTTTGGTACGGGGATCGCCATGATATTTCTAGGTTTAGGCGCAACACTTGGACTTTGGGCTTTGGGAGTTCCTTCCCCGCTTGCCTTCGGAATAATTGCGGGGTTGCTTGAGGTAATTCCTTACGTTGGTACGATTGTCGGCACTGTTTTACCAGCATTAGTTGCTCTGAGTCTTTCACCGTTGAAGCTGGTGCTTGTTCTCGTATTGTTCTTAATTCTGAATCAGATAGATGCACACATCGTTCAGCCTTTGGTAATGGGTCGCCAAGTTAATCTTCACCCTGTGATGGTGATCCTGACGTTTTTAGTCATGGGTAAGCTATTAGGATTCTTTGGTGTACTCCTAGCAGTCCCAATTGCTGCTATCTTCGTCTCACTCATCGATGAGTTAACTCCTGAGGAACCTGTTAAAGACGAAGCAACTGTTAGTCAGAACCAATCTTAAGGATGATTTCAAGGGGTGCATCCCACTTTGGAAAAAATACCCGACGACTAAAGTCGCGCGCCAGTCGCCTCTGTCGGGAAACCCTCCTCATGCGCGCTGGCTTGGCTACCCGAACAAAGTCCCTTCGGGTGACGCTCGTTCCTCGCTAACGCTGCGCTAACGCCAGTCCCCTCTGTCGGGAAACCCTCCTTCAGGGCTGGACTCACCGCCTGCGCGGACTTATGTAGAGCCTGCGGAGGCAGGCTTTGTTTGTGTAGCCCCAGACATAAGAGTCTGAGGGCTATTCGCGCTCGTTGGGATGCTCCCATTTCAAGCGTTGTATTTTATGCAAATGAGAACAGCCATATACATAAATGTGACTTTTACTTAGGCTGATTTGAGCGAGAAATATCAATTAGTAGATTATCCTCATTTAAGAATTGCTCATCTAGCAAATATGGGGCTTTTTCATCGGCGATTTTATAATAAATCCATGACATGCCAGCCCGAATCAAAAGCAAACATCCTAGCACTAATAAAAAAGTACATACAGCTAATATTTGCTGCCAAGGAATTTCCAGCGCCCCTCGAATAATCACTTCTCGCAGTACAGATACAATGGAAACCTCCACTGCTACACCAACAGAAATGCGTTGCTCCTGCAAATAAATAATCAGCAGTCGGAATATCTCTATCAAAATCAAAATAAACAAGATATCTGATGCCACGTTCTGGTATTGAATCGGCACAAACAGGGAGAGGAATAGGTCGCTTAACCGAATGAGCATGACACCAAATAGCCCAACGGATAACACGACTACGATGAAGTTCTGAATTGTTTCTAGGATTTTGATAATTCGCTTTGTTTTAAACCAATCATCCGATTGTGTATGTTGAATTTCTGGAACCATACGCATAACCTGCTATTAGCAAAAAACGACAGACCATAACACAATACTATTCAAGTAGAGACGTTGCATGCAACGTCTCTACAGCAGTCTTTGAGCGATTTTTGCCAGAAGTCTATTCTTCTGCTTGAGTCAGCACTCTTTGCTGCCTAAGTGTTGTGGACAGGACTCCTAAAAGCCGATCCAGAGGCACGGAACGCGGCTCGTGAACAAAAACCAAGGGTAGAATGGCAGCCAGCCGTAGGAGACCTGAGATCACAAACAGACCAAGCAAGCCACCGACATTCGGATGAGTCGCCAGAAAGCTACCGGCGGTGATTCCTATTGCCCCACTCACACCAGCAACAGCTCCGGCGATCGCAAAGTAATTGGATTGATTACGCAGCGGGGAAACTCCCATCATCATATTGTTGGTGCACAAGTCAATAGCTGCCCACGTCCCACCAGTGAGTACGTGCAACAAGGGTAACCAAACCCAAACTGAAATTTGATTACCTCCAGTTATTAGCCACAACATAGGTGTCACCGCCACCAAGACGCCCACTAATACTAAGAGCGGACGATTCCCAATCCGGTCAGCCAGTTTGCCCCACAAAAGCAGCATCAGCATGTTAGCAGCAGTTGCGATCCCGTTATAGATCGTTACCACGCTGATATCTATATCCAGATTATCCAGCATGTAGAGGTTAAAGAAAGGAGCGCTAATGTTAACGGCAAAGCACCAGATGGCAAGGTAAAGCACAAACCTCAAAAAATTGCCATCCTTGAGAAAGCTCAGATCTATTCCTGTGGATTGCGGTTCGGATGTATCTGAATCTGTAGCTTTTACAAGTTGCGGGTTCACATCCTTCATCCAGAACTGACTGATCAAACTGGTTAGCCCAAACAAAATTCCTACAACCAACATCACACCGTAGCCTTCGAGAGATCCACCGGGCCACTTCGATACCCCTAGACCCAGCAGGGGCACACTGATGAAAGTAATCAAGCCCAGAAGACTATTGCGAAAGCCAAAATACCGCCCCCGCAACCGCTGAGGGACTAACACAGCCGACCAGCCCAGAAAGGGAGCACGACCTAAAGCTTCGATGATATTAGTCACCAACATAATTGCCAATGTCAACTGCATCACTTGGCGTGGAGTGATATCAGATGAGGTGGTGACCCACCAAACCGCCGGCACGAGAATCACCCACAAGAACCGCGACGGGACGAAAATGCACATGGAATACCAATGGAAGCTAGGACTTCGGTAGACCAGATACGCTCCTAGCGGTTGAAGCAGATTCACCAACTGCGGAATAGAGGCGAGCAAACCAATTTCCACTGGACCTGCACCCAGTTCCAGCAAGAAATTACTGATCAACGCGCCGCCGATGATACTATAAAAAACCGAAGCGAAGATACTCTCAAGAGTTAATGCCTTGAGGCTTGTCCGAATTTCCGGCTTGGAAATTTTTAGATGCGGGTTTGGAGGAAGTAACGTTTGTGTTAATGCCTGATTCTCTGAGGTTTCCTGAATAGGCATAGGAATCCCTTCGACTACGCTGTCATCTTCTTGTTGACTGAGCATACTACCTAGCTAAATATTTAATGAGAACTTAATTGATACTTTTATTCAAGAGCATTTTTTAGAAGATAAATATTCTAAAAAATGCTTTGTTGAATTCTTGTGGGGGCAACTCCTCACCCTATTTGCGTTAATAAGTAAACGCTATATAGGACTCATATTTGATTTATGAGATACACGTAGGGGAGGCAGCGCGATCTTGGGGAAACCCCAAGTAAAGCGACTGCCGTTGTGTTAGGACGTAGCAGTACGGCACCGAAAGCTTGGGATGGTGCCGTACTCTCGTCTAACACACACGGACAAACTACTGAGATTTTTTCAAAAATCAAATCGGATTGCTATAGGTTGTTTGATCAATTTAACCAAAACTGTCCCCAAATACCTGGATTTTTGATTCAATCCATAATTTTAGATAAGCCTTATTGTCATGAAACAATAAGGCTTAGTTAAATACTTTAATACTGATGATACTATAATTTTAATTGAAAAAACTCCTTCTTAGGAGTAATTGTTTTTGTTAGCGTGAATTTCTATTTCAGGGAAGTTGCTTCTGGCGATGCTATGACCAGAAAAGCCTACGAAGGTGACACAGAACGATGAAAAATGCCTAATTATCAAACCGTTAATTCCATCTCCTAAACCGAGAGGACATCCACGGCGACGTGAATATGGGTTTTTGCCGTCAATGCTATCTTTTATTTTCTCCTATTTTGTCCTCAATGGGTTTGCGAAATCTGAATTTGCTTTCATTTGAGAGTTATTTGTATCTCAGATAACAGTTTTGCTTAACATTACTTCATTCCTTAGGCATACAAGCAGACAACGCAGCAAAGGTAGATTCTTGCAAGAAGCGAAAAATTGTATTATCAATGTAAAATCGCAAATCGAATGCATCCGGGTGGAAACCAAGCCAAGATTATTTTACAACTATACGAGCCTGTTCCATCCCACAACAGAATGAAGGGATTTAGCAACCAGGTAATACCCAGTATTTGCGACTGGCTAGATTAAAATCCGCTACTCAAGTGGGTGGCATAGACACGTAGCGGCGATCCTGCTTGCAGTTCTGATATTTGTAAATGAGCTAAAAAATGGGGTTTTATGTCTGAAGACTGCTGCTCAAAACCCCTAAAAATGATGTCTATGTCGGATTTCGTTGCCACTGCCCTAGAGAATGCACTACAAACAGTGGTTAAGCCAAAATATAACCAAATGGTTATCCCCAACGAACAAGTGACTGAATTGGCACAAGAGGTTAGCCAACAGCGTGACCAGCTAGCCAGTATTAACCAATGGCTAACCAACTTGGATGAACGCCTGGGAAATGTATGGGTGAACACGAAAACGAACGTATATCACTACAAAGGACAGCATTGGTATGGAAATACAAAACAAGGCGCTTATGAGTGTATAAAAGAAGGAAATGGCGAAGGCGACCGCCCTACCAAAAACGGACAATAAGCGGCAAAGTTCATGAAAAACATGCTATTGGT
>CAZZYE010000210.1:3987-10047 GCA_964658145.1 uncultured Stigonema sp. | reverse complement strand
CGCCCCTACATCATTTCTGGAGATGTCTATTAGAGTGATAGCGAAATTTACAACGTGTCCCCTTCAGTCGCGTATCCCGGCTCAACCCCACGAGGGCTGGTGAAATGAGAGTTCGATCTATGCCTTCACACTTATAGGCGGCATTGGAGACAAAGTATACTATACTTCCCACTGGTACAGATTGCGCTTTTGAAACCAAGGGTAGGGGCGCTGCGACCGCAGCGCCCTTACAAAGGGTGTGGTTCATTTATGTAAACACTCAGCTTATGACCGTGCAAAGTATAACCTATGTTTTTCCCAACATCTGTAGATTATGCAAAGTAGCGTACAGTCCATCTTGCTGTAGCAGTTGTTCATGACTTCCTTGTTCGATTAATTCTCCCTGCTTCAGCACAAAAATTCGATCCACATTGCGAATGGTAGACAGGCGGTGAGCGATGATAATGGCAGTACGTCCCACCAAAAGCTCGTTTAAAGCTTTTTGAACTAAAGCTTCTGTCCCCACATCTAGGCTTGCCGTTGCCTCATCCAGTACCAAAATTTCTGGATCGCGAATAGCAGCACGGGCAAAGGCTAAAAGTTGCTTTTGACCACTAGAAATATTTGTACCTCGTGCTCTAAGTTGGGTATCGTAGCCTTGGGGCAGTTGTGTAATAAACTGGGCGATGTTGGTTTTTTCTGCCGCTTGTTGAATTTCTTCAAAGGTGTAGCTATCTCCTAGGGTGATGTTGCTTTTAACATCGCCAGCAAATAAAAAGCCTTCTTGCAAAATCACTCCCATGTAACGGCGTAGTTCTGCTTGGGGTAATTCCCGGATATCTATTCCATCTACCAAAATGCGTCCTTTGCTTGGTTCATAGAGGCGACACAAAAGACGAATGATGGAACTTTTACCTGCACCTGTAGGACCTACTAAGGCAATTTTCTCACCCGGATGGATCGTGAAGTCTAGGTCTTTAATTACGTAATCATCGTCTTTGTAGGCAAACCAGACATTTTCAAAGCGAATTTCTCCCAGATCCGATTTTGGATTTGGGATTTGAGAGTTGAGATTATCTGGTTGCTCGTCATTGTCTTCCAGTCTTGGCAGCTCGTCGATATACCCCAATCTAGAATCCAAAATCGAGAATCTAGGATTGCTGGTATCGCTGATTTCTATCGGTTCATCCAAAATGTCGCCAACGCGCTCAATAGCAGTAAAACCAGCTTGAAGTGTCGTGAATTTTTCTGCAAACTGCCGTAAAGGGTCGAATAATTTCTGACCATACAATACAAATGCAGATAATATCCCAAAAGTCAACTGCTTTTTTAAAAGCAAAAAACCGCCCACCCACAGAACACCTGCAACGGCAATCAGGGCAATCCATTCCAGAGTAGCCGAAACTGCTGAATCATAAAAGATGGTCTGATCCAGATCTTGGATGTAACGCTTGTTGGTAGTGCGAAACAACTCAGCATTGAATTTTTCTCGCCGGAACAACTGCACTATATTAATACCGACAATGTTTTCTTGTAGCTGAGAATTAAGTATAGAAAGTTTATCCCGCGCTTTGTAATTGGCGACACGGTACTGCTGCTGGAAGTAAATAATTAACCCCGTAACTGGCAACAGCATCAACAGCAGCAACAAAGCGAGTTCCCACTGAATGGAAAACATAAAACCGAGAATTACCAGCATGGAAAACAAATCTGACACAATGCCGATCGCCCCTGTGGAAAACACATCTCCTAACACTTCCACATCACTGGTAAGCCTAGTAATTAATTTACCTACAGGTGTCCTGTCAAAAAAGCGCACTGCTAGAGATGTTACATGCTGAAATAAGTCTTGCCGAATTGCTGCAGTGATTTGTTGTCCCACCTTCTGCACCAGATAACCCTGAATACCTGTAAATGAAAGTTGTACAGACACTGTGATCAGCAACAACACCTCTAGAATATTTAACCCTTGTAATAATGGGCGATTCCTGAGAAATTGGTACGTGCTAGGTTCTTTGCGAATTAGGGAGATAGCCTGTCCGATGAGTAGTGGTTGCACGGCGTTAGCTACGGCGATCGGCACAAGTAGCAGCACACAGAGTACCAGCAGTCCTCTACTACGACGAGCATAAGGTACTAAACGCAAAAATAACCGCCAGTCATTTTCACGCCGACGGTGTTTTGTGTCAAAATTGTTTAAAGGTTTGTCAGCGCTCATATCAGAGCATTATATTAATTTTTACCATATAAAAATTATACAATCTCATTGTCATGTTCGCATTTGTACCTTGACACTATGCCAGAGACTGAAACTGCCCGACTGCGATTAAGGCCGTTTACCCCTGAGGATCTAGATGACCTGTTTCGCCTCTACAGCGATCCAGAAGTCATGAGGTATTTATTGCCAAGAACAAGAGAACAGACTCAGACCGCGATCGCGCTCTTGATCATGCCTGATCCGAACACCTGATCGGCAAGGTGAGGGTGAACGCTGTTTGACCGTCCAATGTTGAGTCAAGGGTGAGGTCGCCACGATGTGCCCGGACAATTTCACGGGCTAGGCTGAGTCCCAGTCCGATTCCTTCTACCTTACGGGTTCGCGCAGGATCACCGCGATGGAAGCGATCAAAAATGCGTAAGCGATCGCTCAGTGGAATGTCAATTGAAGCATTGGCAATCGTGACGTGGAGAGTTGTTTGAGTTTGTTGAGCGTGAATCTTTATCCAGCCGTTGGCGAGATTGTATTTGATGGCATTACTGAACAGGTTTTGCAGAACTTGAATGAGGAGATCGCGATCGCCTAGGAAGCGCAGCCCAGTTGCAATGTCAGTTTGCACAGTCAAGTGGGGAGCCAGCAGTTCCACATCTTCTAGCATCTCGATTAGCAACTCAGACATATCCACCTCAACCAGATACAGGCTCATTTGTCCCGCATCAGCTAAAGATAGCAGCAAGAGTTTTCGCATAATTGTACTTAGGCGGCGCACCTCATCCAACAGGTTGCTTAAGCGCTGTTGTACTTCCGACCCTGGGTCAACCTGTTGCAGCGTTCGTTCCAGTTCACCTTGCAGAATAGTCAGTGGCGTCTTCAGTTCGTGAGCGGCATCAGCGCTGAAGCGGGAAGCTTGTGTAAAACTGCGTTCCAGGCGTTCCAGCATTTGGTTAAACACCTGAATCAGTTCGACAAATTCAACATCTGTTGTACCAATCGGAATCCGGTGATCTAGCCCAAGGACGGTCACCTGTTGAATGACGTCCGTTAATTGACCGATGGGACGCAAGGCACGACCAGAAACCAACCATGCCCCAGAGGCAACCAGCAAAAGCGCTCCCGGAATTGAAACAAGGAAGATATTGCGAATTGCAGCCATCTCTTGATTGACGGCTTGCAGGCTAACGGCGATCGCAACCTGAACATTGGAAAATCTAGCTGCCCCAATCCGCCAGACTTCTGTTACCGTCCGCTCAGTGACGAATGGAGGTGGGCGTGGGGGAATAAAGGGCCGTCGTTGGTGTGGATTTGTACTCTCAGGGTTTGGCGGTACACCCTTAGGCGGCGGCGGTGCCAACTGAAGACTCTGAGCCAGCAGACGATTGACGTTGAGGTCGGCTGGCACTTCGTTGGATTGATAAAGTGTGTTGCCGTTTGCGTCAAGCACCAGCAGTGCGATGGGGATTTTTGTATTTGTTCCGAAGGCATAGGGTAATAAGTCTTCGTAGAACTGCCATCGCTCTCGATCTCGTGGCTGTCGATCTCGTGAACCGGCTGCCCTCATCAACTGATTTTTCAGTTCTGCATCGAGGCGACCGATCTGAGCATTGTAAATCTGGAACCAGGAGACTGCGCCAAACCCTACCAATGCGCTTCCAGCTAGAGCCGCAGACGATAGGGCTATTCGGAGTCGAAACGAAGGTCGTTTCATGACCAAGGTTCTGGTTTGCGAAACCGATATCCAACTCCGCGAATACTTTCAATCCAGCTTGCTTCATCAATGGGGTCAATTTTTTTACGAATTCGCTGGATACAAACATCCACCACGTTGGTGTTGGGGTTAAAGTCGTAGCCCCAAACGTGTTCCAGGATTTGAGTACGGGTGAAGACCCGTCCGTTCGAGCGCATTAGATACTCCAGAAGATTAAACTCGCGGCTGGTGAGTTCGATCGCCTGTTGATTGCAGGTGACTTCTCGCGCGATCCGATCGAGCTTGAGCGGTCCAAGCGAAAGCAGATTTTGGCGATCGCCCACACTCCGGCGCACAACGGCATGAATTCGAGCCGCTAACTCTTCAACAAAAAACGGTTTGGCAATGTAGTCATCGGCTCCCAAATTCAACCCGGACAGGCGATCGTCCAGTTCATTCCGAGCCGTCAACAAAATCACGGGAGCATTCCGACCTTTGTGCCGCAATTGTTTGAGAATCGATAGTCCATCGAGTCCTGGCATCATGATATCTAGTACGATCGCGTCGTATTCATTGTCTAATGCCCGCAGATAACCGTCATTACCGTTGTCGCAGTAGTCTACGACAAATCCCTGCTCCTTCAGTCCAGCCCGGACGAAGTTAGCAATTTTTGCTTCATCTTCGACAAACAGAACGTTCACAAGCATTCATTACTTCACCTATTACTCCATTCTAGATTCACCACCCTTTAGCTTAAATTACAAAACTGTAATTTAGAAAGCAGGCAAACTGTCATTTTGATGTGGCTTAATCACAAACATAAACACTTTGGAGGCTGGTAGCAAGCACTTAGGATGAAAAACGAGGATTGTCAAGTAGGTCGGATTCTGAGTCGAAGAGAGGCACTTGCTCTATTTAGGGCAGCAGGATCTGCAATGCTTGTTGTATGCATACCTAGAAAGTCCAGCTTTGCGCAGGCACAGTCGAGTGTAGCCGTCCCCGCAGCAGATCCTGCAATGCTGCCTGCGTGTGTCGTGAGTCCGCAGCAGACCGAAGGACCCTATTTCGTGGACGAGAAGCTCAACCGCTCCGACATCCGCTCCGATCCTGCGGACGGTTCGGTCAAAGAAGGTGTGCCACTCCAACTGACGCTGCGCGTTTCTGCGCGAGGCAGTACTGGCTGTACGCCCGCAGATGCTTTCGTAGATATTTGGCACTGTGACGCGCTGGGCGTCTATTCGGACGTGGCAGACCCAAGTTTCAGTACCGTCGGGAAAAAGTTCCGGCGCGGGTATCAAGTGACGGACGCGGATGGAACCGTCCAGTTCACAACCATCTATCCCGGTTGGTATCAAGGCAGAACAGTCCATATGCACTTTAAGGTGCGCACGGATGGGACATCAGGGCAGAGTTATGAGTTTACTTCACAGCTATACTTTGATGACTCGATCACAGATCTGGTACACGCGCAGGCGCCATATGCCGATAAAGGACAGCGCACGCTGAAGAATGCTGGAGACGGGATCTTCAATGGCGGTGGAGACCAATTATTGCTCGCACTCACCGAAACAAGCTCTGGTTACGCAGCTTCATTCAATATTGGGCTTCAGATGGATTCGTCTTCAGATGGCGATCGCGGCACTAGAGATGCCGACTGGTCAAGCGCCGGATGAACAAAACGCTCCACCGAACGCGAAAGCCGCCCCACATAGTAACACCTAATCGCTCGAAGGCATTCCTCCCTTAAATTACAAAACTGTAATCCAGAACTCTGGTGAACTGTAATTTTGGTTTGGTTGAATCAGAAATGTAAACAATCTATCTTTTGACTGATGAATATTCGTCAAGCACAATTACTGCTCGTGACAGCGATTCCTGTTTTGGTTGGAACATTTGATTTTATTTCACTCAATCGGGCAAATGCCGAAGCTCCAATCCATCAAATCGCACAGACGCCACTACCGGACAACCAACCACCGGACGGACAGCACAGACCACCCCGGATTGATTTTGCTGCGGCTGCGGCAAAGCTAGGAGTCACGGAAGCACAGTTAAAGGATGCGCTTGGTGTGCCTGCCAATCCTCCAAATCCATCCGATAGAAATCAGCGTCCGCCTCGACCTGATTTTGCTGCGGCTGCGACTAAGCTAGGAGTCACAGAAGCACAGTTAAAGGATGC
>CAZZYE010000210.1:0-3887 GCA_964658145.1 uncultured Stigonema sp. | reverse complement strand
GCTGCGACTAAGCTAGGAGTCACAGAAGCACAGTTAAAGGATGCACTCGACAGCAGCAGTTCGTGAACAACAAAATAGCCCGAAGTAGTGTGTTGTCCAACGCGCTTTTGTTTTTAGAAGCCAGTCAACAGCCAAAGTGGACAACTATGTGTAAGTTTCATGGAGCAGATTAGTTAGAGTGCGATCGCACTTCAAGTAGTGTGCTTTGCGCTTAGGCAGTGGCTTGGGCATCGCGCTTTTTTGTAGGTAGGCTGAGTTGAACGATAGTGAAACCTAAGATTTCGTTAATTGTTGTTGTCTTTTGTACTCAACTTTTTGCAACACAACCGGATTACTTAACTTACATCTTGCACCACTGCCAGAAACAGGGTTTGTTGCGAATCAGTAAAGCTAAAACCCTTACTTTTTCGTTCACAAACCCCTGACGCTCGTTCCTCGAAGATCGCTGACGCCGGAGTACCAGCTAACGCTTCGCTAACGATTATCGCTCCTCGCCTCTGTCGGGAAACACTCGTGTCGGCGCGCTGGACTCACCGGTTTCTCTCACCTTGTTGAGAATGGTGCAAGATATCAGTTAATCAATTAGGGCATAGACAAGTTGTAATTCTGAAATCAAAAAGAAGGAAAAAATGCCACCATTTCAATCACTAACAGTCACCAGCTGTATCTAGCTATACGTTGGGAATATGTATTCGGGGCATTCTCACCGGGACTTTCGCTTATGTCTATTACGATCCGGCGGCACTGAATTATATTTTAGTGGCATTAGCGATCGGTGGCTTTTATTTGCTGCCATCGCCCCAAAGCTACACGTTGGCTGCCCTCGGCGTTGCACTGGCAGCCGTGCTAAGTGAAGCGGTCAGTGTCTTTTGGGTAGCAGTGGGGTTGCCGGTGCATGCGTTGCCGTACAACTTGGTTACCTTGTTGCTGTTGTATCTATTAGGTCTGGTGGGGCATCAGTTGCTGGCACGATATCCCCAATCCTCCCCAGAGAAGACCTTGGATTACGAATTGACGGCACGGCGGCGATATCAGGGCAGTGGTCGCTCCATTGCCTTACCCTTTACGGGACGTTGGGTGATCTGGCAAGGCTTTGACGGACAATGGACTCATCAAGGACTCTGGCGCCATGCCTATGACTTTCTGATTCGGGATGATCGGGGTCTTACTTATTGCGATACTGGGTTGCAGTTGACTGACTACTACGCCTTTCAAAAACCTGTACTCTCACCCATTCGCGGTTGGGTGGTGTGGGTTGTGCGCGATTTGCCAGACGGTGAGATCGGCAGCGTAGACCAAGACCATAACTGGGGTAACAATGTGGTGCTGTACGATGCGCGAGGCTTTTACGTCGAACTCTCCCATTTTGCTCAGAACAGTATTGTGGTGAACCAGGGGGATTACATTGAGCGAGGAGCATTGCTTGGACGTTGCGGCAACTCCGGGTACTCACCCCAGCCTCATATCCATATCCAAGTGCAACTCACCCCAGTACTGGGAGCAGCCACCGTTCCGTTCAGTTTTGCTAGTCTGATGGTGGACGGTGAATTTTGTGCTGAGGATACACCACCGGTAGATGCTGTGCTGGAGCCTGTGACGCCCGATATCGCTCTCTCCAAGGCACTCACCTTCCCCTTGGATACCCAGCTACACTTTAGTACCCTGCAAAAGGGGCGGGCGATCGGTCAGCTGACTGTGACCGTCCGGATGGCGGCTGATGCTTCGTTTTACTTGGACTCTGGGAACGCTAAATTATTCTTTAGCCGGGATGAGGACAAGTTTATGTTTCACCGACTGGACGGGAAAGATCCAAAGCTGGCGTTGTTATTTCTCGCCATGCCTAAATTGCCCTTAGCACGAAGAGAAGGACAGCAATTGTTTGACTATCTGCCGATCAGTATGGTTGTGACCGATCTGCGCCTGATACTCTACCAGTTTTTCAGTTCGTTTTATCCCCATCTGGCATCGGCACGGTACGTAGGGCAATGGCAATCTGATGGTACAGTAATGGGCGCGATCGCCATACCGAAGGTCGCGGGCAAGATTCCAACATCTGCCACTTTTGATCGCGACAACCAATTGATGAGGGTTAGTGTGGGGGATAGAGCTTTGGTGCGTCAGCTACAAGAGACAGCTACCGATTTGAGATTTTGAACCGCAGATGCACATCCATGTGCATCTGCAAGGGTAGCTACTTGTAGCCAATAATACATAAAATCTAATGTGAGCAAATATGATGTCCAAAATAATTTGGAGTCATTTGACTATCGGTTTGACAAGTTTAGTTGGTGGATTATTACCTGCAAATGCAATGGTGAAAGAAGCTTTGGACGAGCAGTCGTTAGAGATTGCACCAATGGCTCAAGTCAACTCAGTTTCCCAGCTATCCGATGTAAAACCAACAGATTGGGCATTTCAAGCATTGCAGTCTTTGGTTGAACGCTATGGTTGCATTACAGGTTATCTTGACAAAACCTACAGAGGGAATCGTGCCCTCACCCGTTATGAGTTTGCGGCTGTGTTAAGTACATGTACGGAGCGTATTAACAACCCCACCGAAGGTACTGCTGATTTGGTGAAGAAAGAAGATCTAGAAACTTTGAAAAAGTTGCAAGAGGAATTTGCAGCAGAACTTACAACTTTACGAGGTCGAATTGATGCGATCTGCCGAAGGCAGCAGCGCTTCGCTATCGCAAATAAAACAGTCACTATAGAGCAACAAGAGTTTTCTCCCACAGCTAAACTGGTCGGCGAAGTTGTTTTTGCAGTCACCGATGAATTTAATCAGCCAATTAAGAATAATTCTGTTTTCCAAGATCGGGTTCGCTTAGATATTCAGAACAGCTTTACAGGAAAAGATACCTTACATACCCGAATTGCGGCTGGTAACGCGAATGTCTTCAACTTGAAAGGTAGTGGAGTTGAAGGTATTCAGACCTTTAACTTCGGAAATACCAATAATAATTCGACCTATATTGACTGGGTTTCTTACTTTTTTCCAATTGGTAAGAAAACTCAAGGTTATGTTGCAGCTTTCGGAGGAGTCAATTACGATTACGCGCCCACAATTAGCTCTTATCTAGAAGTGTACGATAGTGGTGGAGGTCCCCTTTCAATCTTTGGTCAGCGCAATCCTATTTATATGATTGGGGGTGGTTCTGGAGCCGGATTTACTTACTCATTCAATAAGAATTTATCATTGTCTGCTGGCTATCTGGCAGACAATTCTAACTCCACGACTTCATTTAATTTTGCTGCGAATATCCCATCTCAAAAAGGTGGTTTGTTTAATGGTAACTATGCTGCTTTGGCTCAGCTAACTTTTTCGCCAAGTAGCCAGTTTTCCATCGGTCTTACGTACATTAATGCTTATCGGCGGTTTGCAATTTTTGATACAGGAAGTTCTCTTGGTTCCGTAGGTACAAACCTAGCAAACGGTGGAGGATTTGATTTGGGTACAGTTCCATCAAAAGTCAATGCTTATGGTACAGAGTTTACATACAAGTTCAGCCCCCAGTTTGCCATCAACGGCTGGTTTTCCTACATTAATGCTGACAATAAAAGGTAATGTACCACCAATGCTCATTAAGGTTAATGCCAGCATATTAGTAGCAAGAGCAATGCGCGGTTCAATGCCAAACTGAAGCATTACAGGCACGGTTATTAAGGAAGTGCTACCAGTAATCACGCTGATAATGCTGGCTGCTAAGAAAATTGCAGTTAGGATAAGTATATGGATAAAAGGCATGAAAAAGATTTTTATAAAGTTTTATTTTTTTAGAATACAATAAGTTTTTTGATATAGCAATAGTAGATAAAAGTCACTATAAAAGTTAGATTATTTTTACCAACTTATAGGGCAATACGGTTCAGTTAAGGCTTTGATC
>CAZZYE010000209.1:0-10073 GCA_964658145.1 uncultured Stigonema sp. | reverse complement strand
AACACACTGCTAATTCGAGCAAAGGCAGGATTTTCTTGCCCTATTTCTTCAATTAGTTTGTTTCTTGTCTCATCAATGGTTTTTTGCCGTTTGGTGTTGATCGCCTGACCGATAGCTAAAAGATGCGAAATCTTTTCAGAGAAACGTAGGGTTATTTTGAGAGAATTTTCTATTTTTTCTATCCGGGCAGCATAATCTAAGCGCTCAGTTTCTCTAAGCAAACCCAAAGCAACATTTTCTTCGAGTAATTTTCTAGTGTCTTTAACAGCTTTCCTTAATTCTTCTCGACAATTTTTAATACCTAAATCCCGTTGCTGTTCTAGCTGATCAATATCAATTGAGATCTCTGGGTAGGCTCGAAGATACTTGATAATTCGTCCAGTTGCCTCGTGGTCTTTGCTGTAACTCCGCGCCAGGAAAGCTTGTTCCCAATTAAAATTGTTTTGCTCAAGAAAAATAATAATTTCCTTCACAAATAATTCTGGACTTTTGACTTCCGGCTGCCAGTCAGAGTCCATCGGTAGTGAAGGAATTTTGAGCAATTCTGCATTGAGGAGATATTTTAAATCAGGCTCTACTGTTGGTAAGGTCGCGTTTGGTTCAAAGAGATTGCGAATGTCTTCTACTGCTGTTTTGCAACAATAAATTCCAGCCTTAACCAATACTGAGGAATTTCTCCGATTGAAAACATCTAGTTCTTGCAAAACAACTTGGTGAAGATTTGCCAGGTCTTGTTGCAATTGTTGAGCTTGACTGTGGGCGTAATTATTGCCCTTGCCCATGCGGGATTCTTGCAGAGAAATCCACTGACGCGCAAAATCAACGGCTTCCCGAACGTGCTGGCGAATCTGATTGAGCGCTATACCAGTGATGGTATCACTACTACCACGAATCAAACCTAGTTCGCGTTGTGTACGTTTGACTTCTTCGTTAATCTGGGCTTCAGTAGACAATCGCTCAACACAAGTTTTGGCAACATCCAGCTTGCTCAAATCGTTTTGTCTGATAGGCAATAGGAGTGAGTAAATAAGTTGATTGGGCTTTATCCACTCGTTCCAAACTGCCTTGGCTGGTCCATAAATCATATTTAAACGCGGAGCCTGAGTCCACCAACCTTCAACTGAGGAACGCAAAGAAGCCACATCGGCTTCCCACACCGTCTGACTCCTTACTGTCTTGATGGCTGTGGTATCCAAAGCTAAACCTTGGTTTCCGTACTTGGCAATGGTTTGGCAGTACTTATAAAGTTGGTTAAGACCTTCCCCTAACCTTAGTGAGAGAAGGATTGCTGGAGCGTGAGTATTTGGGGCAAGCAATGCTGGACGCAGCGCTGCGGTGGCTAAAAGCAAACTAACTGCTTGGTTCCACTCACTGTCTCCATCAACAAAATAGTTATTGCTAAGGTTAGTAAAATCACTCCTAAGAATATTAGCAATTTCTCCCAATCCAGCGTCATAGCGCACATGGCGACCTAAAATCGCTCCCCGAATTATTCCTGAGGGCAAATGTCGCTGCAAATCAGGGTATAGGGCTTCAAAACAACGTGCCAAATGATAGGCAAGGCTGAGTTTGTTTTCCCCAAGCAGTTGCCAAATTTGGTTACGAAGGACTAGTGACTCTTCGCTAGTATCACCACTGGTGGATGCAGTATTTTGTTGCTCTATATCCTTTGGCGTTAACTGGTATTGGGGCTGTACGTCTGACTCTGTCTGTTCCTCCCCAAGGGCATCCTGACTCGTTTCAAGTTTGGGCGACTGCGGAGTTACAATTTCTTTGTGAGATGTTGTTTGGATTGCGATTAATGTTTCAGCAGCCTGAGAGTCTACTATAACTTGATTGCTAGATGGTACAATCACAGACTTAGCCTGTGCCAAATTTGTCTGTTCTATAGTTTGTTGCTCTGGAGCAAATATTTCTGGTTGATCGGGTTCCTCACGGGAGGTTCCGTCATCAGCTTTAATACTTGAAGGTAAGGCTAAATTTTGTACAAATTCTTCTCTAACGGTCAGTTTTCCTCTCACTGCTGCCATAGCCAAAGTTTTGCCAAATGATTCGGCTACAAGATCCTGAACCTCTGCCAAACGTTCATCGTCTGAATCTTCCCAATCTGAAATTAGTGCCAGCAATTTCGACAACGGATGATTGCCATCAGCCAAGCTTTGAGTGTCTGAATGTTCAGACCCATGTGATGCCAAAATGGCTTGGTAGAGTTCGCGGGCTTTTACCTGACATTCCTGCAAAGGTTGAAAATCGTTTTCTACCCGATGGGCTATTGCCAAAACGCGCTGCAAAACCGTCAAAGCAGAAGAGTGTACTTGCTCGCCCTCTGACTTTTTCTTCTCCAACTCTGCAACAGTTTGCAGTAAATTTTCGAGGTCACGGTGGGAAACAATTTCATCAGACTTAGGAATGGGAGATATTTTAGAGGAAACTGCTAATTCCAGCACTTTGTCACGCAATTGTACAAAATTTATTCGGCATTCTCCCAGTTCTAAAATTAACTCTTCAGTGAGAGGAATACCAGGCTCTTGTAATTCTCTAGCCGCATTTATTAATTGTTCACTTAGTTGGAAAAATCTCTGTTGTAGAGAAGCAAGTTGTCCAAGTAAGTTCGCAGAATTATATTCCATAGTTTTAATCCTTCGACTCAAGTTAATTTTTTTCACAACAGTGATGCCGAGATTAGTCTCCTGACCAGAGTTATGGTTCGGTTTTGTTTCTTCTAAAGAAGCTCTATTTGTTGAAGCCTTCGAGAAAATAAAGGTTCCTTGTATAGGAGTAGTAGCAACGTTTTGAGGAATAAATTGTTGTATACTTCTTCTGGGCTTGCCAATGCGTAATTTATTTAATGTTTTATTGACAATTTGACGAATTCGTTCGCGGGTTAAACCAAATTGCTGACCAATTGCCTCCAAGGTTTTCTCACGCCCATCATCCAAACCATATCGCATTTCTAAAATCTGGCGTTCACGAGGTTGGAGTATTTCTAAGAGATTTTCTAATTCTTGCCGCCATAAAGTTTTAATTAACTGATCTTCTGGTGTATCTCCATCAAATTCAATCAAGTCTGCTAATTTAGTATCTTCCTCTTTGCCAATTGGCATATCTAAAGAAATTATTAGCAAGGCAGATTTAACAATAAATTGTAGATTTTCATCTGTGATGTCCAAGCTAGCAGCAATTTCTGTGTGTTTGGGAGTACGACCGATTTCTTGAGAAAGTTGCTTAGTTGCTTTCTTAACTTGGTAAATTTTTTCCCATAAATAAACTGGTAGACGAATGGTACGGGATTGGTTATGAAACGCTCGTTTTATACCCTGTCTAATCCACCAAGTAGCGTAGGTTGATAGCTTGTAACCTTTTGTGCAATTAAATTTTTCAACTGCTCGAATTAATCCCAAATTCCCTTCTTGGATTAAATCTAAAAATTCAACTCCTTGATTCGTGTAATTCTTGGCAACTGAAACAACTAACCGCAAGTTTGCCTCTATCAGCTTATTTTTTGCAGAGCGACCATTAGCTATGCGCTCCCGCAATACTAACAAGGATATACTAACTGCGGATGCCAACTCTTCATCCTCGGGTTTTCGCCTTAATTGCCGTTGCAATTTTTTTCTGATATTTTCTAATTCTTCTAACTGTGCAACTTGACGAGCAAGAGCAATCTCTTCTGAAGTTTTTAACAGCTTAATGCGACCAATTTCTTGCAAGTACAAGCCAACTGAATCCAGGGTTTCGTACTGCTGCTGGATTTCTCTAAACCTAAGTGCTTCGTGCTGAATGCGGTGAAGTATTTGGGGGTCAAGCTTCAGAGCAGCGATTTTTTCTAATCGATTTAGGTCACGATAACTAGGGTCATTAGTGTTAATTAAACACTTGTTAATGCTGAGTTTTAAATGCTTTATCTGATTATCAAAGCTCTGACGAGGACTGACGAGCATTAACTGCTTATAGTCCTTTGTACCTAATAATAAAAAGTAAGAAGGGCGCTTACAGAGACTATTGGCGATCGCCTGCATTCTATAAGTAACAGCACCAAGCGAAGACCATTCATTAGGTTTTAGCTGAAATAGAAAAACCTGTAACTCTGCATCCCCTTGGTTTGCAATTAAGTAGACCTGATTAACAGCTTGAGTACTTCCCGCTGAAAGTTCTAAATCGGTAATATCCAGCACTTGACAAATCGCTTTATAACCAAGTTTTTGAAATAGTGCTGTTATTTGTTCTGGGCTATTTATGCTTCGTACATCATCTATGTGCAGTAACGGCTCAGGCATCTTAATTACAGGACAAATAATATCGGTCGATTGCCAAAATAAAAATGCTTTGTTACAAGTCTTTGCTCCTGTTCTCTTAGTTCCCGCAGTACACCCTCAATCAATCAGCTTCATCTGCTAGGGCAACATTTAACACATCAGTTTCCCACTGTTGAATGCTAGTAACACAGATGTAAACATAGCGGTATTCTGGTGTTAATCCAGTCAAAAACAGGAGTTAACGATTAAACTAACCAATCCCGGATTGGTTCATTATCAAGAGTCTTTTAGTCGCTATCAGGCTTTTGAATCCCAGATCATGTGAAATACTGTAACAAATTTTATATAATTTTATACATAGTATTTCAAGTAAACTCCAGTTGAAAACTGTAAATTTACTTAAAAAAACTCAGTAGTCCTAAACAGATAATGAAGCGCGATCGCCTGATCGTCAGACTGTATATGAGTGTATTGCCACAAAAAAACTAGCATCAGATCAAAGCATGAATCTAGAATTTGAGTGGGATAACCAAAAAGCTAACCTTAACCTCAAAAAGCATGGCATCAGCTTTGAAAAAGCTAAGACAGTCTTTAATGACCCACTCGCTTACATCTTTGAGGATGAATGGCATTCTGTTGGCGAACACCGGGAGATTATTATTGGACATGACCAAGATAATCGTCTTTTGTTGGTCTGTTTCACTGAAAGAGCAAACGCCATCCGCATCATCAGCGCACGTCTAGCAACGAAGAAAGAACGTAGAGACTATGAAGAATACACAGGCTTCTGAAACCCAAGATAATGCAGATAACGACCTGCTTCCAGAGTATGACTTTGACTATCGCAAAGCTCGTCCCAACCGATTTGCCACTCAAACAAGTAAAGCGCCCTTGACGATTACCCTCGATCCAGACGTTGCCGAGGTATTCACAACATCAGAAGCTGTAAACAATGCACTTCGTGCTTTACTATCTGCTATTCCAAAAACTGGGAGATGAAGGTAAATAGCCCTTCTTCTCAATACTTTGTGGAAGGGGAGCGAGTCTCTTGCAGTCGAGGTAGCTCGTAGACGCGCAGCGGCGCATGTCTAGGACATCGCCCTTTGTAGAACCATTGTTATACTGTCTTAAATTATTACATTTAGCTTGTATGCGATCGCCACCAGTGCCAACAAAACTACCTTGTGGTTGAATGTTTTGACCGCGAGTGACAAATCAGCGCGGACAAGATGTCTACCGCAAAATACTTGTATTAAATTTAACTTATATTTACAAAAAATTAACCGTATTTACCGGCGGCTGTCGGCTGAGGCGATAGATCACACCGGCGTATAGATGACGAGCTTCAGCGCAGGATCGTCATTGACCTGAAAGGTAGCATACTCGAAGCGCAGCAAGCCCTTCTTGGGATGGCTCAGCAGTTTCTGACCGGTCGTGCCGCTGCGGATGTCGTGTGCCTCCCACCAGATCGCGAACTCAGGGCTGCCTTCTCGAAGGCGTTCCAAGAGGTCGAGAAAAGCTGGATCGCCGGCCCAAAGGTCATACGTCGCACGAAATTGGGCCACCATGCGTTTCGCCTCCTCGACCCAGGCCGCGCCGAAGAGGCGCCGGGTGTCCGGGTTGGTCATCATATAGGCGAGGATATTGCGATCCTCTTCGGCCAGACGGCCGAAATCAGTGAAGATTTCGGCTGCAGCAGCATTCCACGCCAGAACGTCCCATCGGCGGCCGGTGACATAGGCAGGCTGATTGAGGCTCTCGACAAGGCGTCGGACCGCTTCGGGTACGCTCTCGCGGGAGAATGCGCGGCGATCGGCGTTCCGCGCCAGTGCCCGCAAATGGGCATGTTCAACCTTGCCAAGGCGCAGCGCGCGAGCCAGAGCATCGATTGTGGTGACGGAAGGGCTGACGGTTCGTCCCTGTTCTAGCCGGATATACCAGTCCACGCTGATGTCCGCGAGTTCGGCCACCTCCTCGCGTCTCAGGCCAGGAGTCCGGCGCCTTCGCCCGCTTGGGAGACCCACAGCCTTAGGGCTCAGCTTTTCTCGTCGCGATCTAAGGAAATCGCCAAATTCGCTTCGACTCGAATCCGCCATGACCTTCATTTAATCACCAAGGAGGTACTCTCCAATCCTAGGATAATACCAGGCCTTGATGCGAAGGGGAAGCCTGCGAGAATGGTCCCATTGCAAGAGAGGAGAGTGACCATGAAAGCTGCAATTTTGAAGGCGTTTGGATCGCCACTCGCTGTCGAGACCTTGCCCGACCCGATCCTGGGCACGGGGGAGGTCGTTGTCGATGTCGTGGCGGCCGGTGTTCTGCCCTATACGAACGAGGTCTTCAGCGGCGAGCGGAAGTATCTGCTGGAGTTGCCGGTGGCGCCGGGCGCCGGAGCGATCGGCCGTGTGCGCGCCATCGGACCGGACGCGACGCGTCTCGTCGTCGGCGATTGGGTCTGCTGCGACCCCACCGTGCGCTCGCGCGACGATGCGCTGTCCCCCGACATAACCCTGCAAGGCTGGAGCGCCCGTGGCGAAGGTGGCCTGCGCCTGCAGAAGCATTTCCGCCACGGCTCCTTCGCCGAACGGATACTGGTGCCGACGGAAAACGCCATCCGGATCGGCTCGCTTGACCCGGCGGAGGCGGCGCGGTGGTGCGCGCTGAACCTGCTTCTCGTGCCGTATGGCGGTCTTCTCGCGGCGAACCTGCAGGCAGGAGAGACGCTCCTGGTCAGCGGCGCCACCGGCAATTACGGCAGCGCCGGCGTCGCAGTCGCCCTGGCGATGGGGGCAGGCTGCGTCATCGCGCCGGGCCGGAACGAGAAGGTGCTCGAGGATCTGGCGCGTCGTTTCGGCCCCCGCCTGCGACCCGTGAAACTCTCCGGCAACGAGGAGGACGACCGCGAGCGGATGCGGCAAGCGGCGCCGGGCCCGATCGACTGCGTGCTGGACCTGCTGCCGCCCTCGGCTGGCACGATACCGGTGCGGGCCGCCGTCATGGCGGTGCGGCCTTATGGGAGGGTCGTGCTGATGGGGGGCGTCGGGATGCTGGGAGGCCCAGGGCTGGAACTACCTTACCCGTGGATCATGAGGAACTGCATCACCATACACGGCCAATGGATGTATCCACCCGATGCCACCATCCGCCTGGTCGGGATCATCCGGTCCGGTCTGCTGGATCTGGGCAATTTCGACGTCACGGCATTCGATCTGGACCACGCGAACGAAGCCGTCGCGCACGCTGCTGCCAATGGCGGTCCCTTCAAGATGACCGTGATCCAGCCATGATCAATCTTCTCTACCTGATGAATTGACCACATTGTCAGGGCGCGGAAACCGCGCCCCTACGGTTATATTGTGGTCTACCCGACGAAGGTGCTGTAAATCAGGAGTTGGAACATATAGCACGCCTCAATGATTCGTGAAATCCCCCCAAGTTATCGGTTATTAACGTCTCGCAAATACCCCTCTAAGTCTTGTATGCGTTGTTGGGTTACTTTAGCTAGGCAAGAGAGTGTGGTAGGTCCTGCTAGTGTACCTCCCTCAAACTGACCACCCTCGAAAGCACAAGTTGTATCTCTAAACTTAATCCAGGGTAGTTGGGCGTCGGTTAATCTTTTCTGCTGGTTTGTGTCCAATTTTGCCTTCAAAGCTTGATAAACCTGATTCATTTTTTGATCGGCTGCTTCGTATTTGCCATTAGCGCAAGTTCTCATAGCCGCTGTTGTTTGGGGATTGTTACAATCAACACCCTGCGCTATCCGTTGAGAACTCCCCTGCGCTAAGCTGGGTAAAAGAGCAATGCTAAGCAATGGCAGTGAGACAAGGGCGAGTTTTAGCCAGTGCGAACCTAAATTCATAAGTATATTTTTAACTTAATTGTGCATTTATAACTACAACATAAGTTGGCGATTTTTGGCATTCAGGTCAAGAAAAGCGAAAATTATCTATCTACAAAGCTAGTTTCATCTAAGAGTTGATTTATAAAGTAAATCTTAAATACAGTAGGGTGCGTTAACGAAGTGTAACGCACCATTTCAGACGGTACGCGATCGCGCAAAATGGGAATTTCCTAGTAAAAATAAGTACATTATTTGCGCGATCGCGCACCCTCCCGTAATTTAATGTTTGCTTTATAAATGACCTCTAAGCAAATTGGCACAAATAACATTAAGTATGTAAATAAATTTTAAGCGTAGGGTGCGATCAGACGAGAGTACGGCATCAAAATTGATGACTTTGGTGCGTTACGGCTACCGCCTAACGCACCCTACAATAACTTATGGTATAAATTGAGCATTATGTGTATAACGGAATTATGTCGTTTCAGACACAAGAGCGCTCGTTCGACTCCAGGTGCTGACGAAAAATACAGCCACAGCAGTTTTCAATAGCTGAATCACATTGTAAGGGCGCGGAAACCGCGCCCCTACGGTCATATTGTGGTTTAACTGACTGAAAGAAGCTGTCATGGCGTCAAAATCCCCCCGCATACTTGATTATTTGTGTCAATGGGTAAGTTTTACTTGCAGCAAGCAACTCATAAAATTGATCGGCGGTTTCTTGAATATTATGCGGCAATTGTCGGGGGCAATATTCAGTGGTAGGTAAGGTGGGCGATGCCCACCCGACAATATGGGAAATTTTAAAAAAACCAACCGTATGAGTGTAAACCTTTACCCAACAAATTAACTCCCAGATAGCAAATCCAAACGACGACAAAGCCACTAGCAGCTAAAATTGCCGGACGAAGACCTTGCCAACCGCGAGTTATGCGGGAGTGGAGGTAAGCAGCAAACACTAACCAGGTAACCAGCGCCCAAGTTTCCTTAGGGTCCCAACTCCAGTAGGAACCCCAAGCTTCGTTAGCCCACACTCCACCAGCAATGATACCAATCGTCAGCAGGGGAAATCCCAGTCCGATGATACGATAGCTGATGTTATCTAAGGTTTCAGCAAGGCTGAGACGTTGGGGTGAAAGGGGTTCAGAATTTTGGATTTGGGATTGTGGATTGGGGATTGGGGTTGTTGTTACTAAATCCATGACTGCGGTTTTGCCGTTACCATCATTGGCAAAACGAGCTATACCATTATTTTCCACAGCCGTTACTTGTGGTTGATTCGCAAGTTCATCGCCTTTATGCAAGCGGTAACCGTTGCTGCGATAGCCACCAGTGCCAACAGAACTGCCTTGAAGTTGGATATTTTGACCCCTAGTGACAACAAGGAAGGCGATCGCCAGCAACGAACCCACCATTAAAGCTGAATAACTCAACATCATCACACTGACGTGCATCATCAACCAATTGGATTTGAGCGCTGGTACTAAAGGTTCGGCTGTTTGCATTTCTGATGGCAGCGTCAGGGTGGCAAAAGCGGTAATCAGCATTGCTACAGGTGCGGTAGCAACTCCCACCAAGCGACTACGGCTTGTGTTTTCGGCAATGAAATGGATAGTGGTAATTCCCCAAGCTAAGAAAAACAGCGATTCATACAAATTGCTAAGCGGAAAATAACCAGCCTCTATCCATCTTGCCCCTAGTAAGGTGGCAATGCACAAATTCGCGATCGCCATTCCAGCAGTTCCCAAAGCCGGCAAGTAGGGCAGATTCGGAAAAGCCGCCCCACTCCAATAAACTAGCATTGTCAGGAATAGGACGGCAAAGGAAATATTATCTAACCAGTTCTGGAGTATCACCAGATTCATAAGCGTTCTCCCCAAAGAATTCTAAAGTATGGATTCTGATTTTTTGATCCTATCTGTTTCAGGACTTACGCAACTGGCACAAGCAATGGCGCGGCGTAGCCGCGTCGAGCG
>CAZZYE010000208.1:0-10076 GCA_964658145.1 uncultured Stigonema sp. | reverse complement strand
CCCTGTTCCCTGTTCCCTGTGTTTCTTGAGAGTTAAAAAATCTAAAGTAACACCCTTCCTTCCAATCAGCTTTTTATGGTGATTATTGTTGAAAGCATTTTTAGGTAGTAGGGGTAAAATCACCGCTAAGTAAGGATTGCGAACTGATGTGCAGAAGTCAGCGAGGCAATTATTTATACATTCCTAGTACTTTTAAGGCTCCGACCGCTCACAAAAAAAGAAGTTGCTATTTCATAATTCTTTGAAAACAAGCTTTTAAACCTGTTATACAAATCCTATTTAGCTGAAAGAGCGAGTATTAATATCAATGATGGAGAACCATTCTTTTCAACGATCAAGTTCTGACCAGAATAGAAACTCTGGACCTCTATTTCTTCAGCCTCAACCTTTTCCGTGGTCTGAAGGACAAGAAGATGATTGGAGTTTCCCAGAATTTCTGGGTATTGTACAGCGACGAGCGCTAGTCATTGCATTGGTAGCTACTGCTGTGATGGCGATTGTTGTCGGGTTGACGCTGAACAAGAAACCAGAATATGAAAGCAGTTTCCGGCTTTTAGTGGAACCTGTTAATGATGACACCAAAGTATTGGATTTGTTCAAAGACCCTAACTTAGCCAAGTCTAGTCTAGATTACGACAGTCAAATACAGGTTCTCAAAAGTCCTGCAGAGATAGGCATCATTGTTCAGCAGTTACAAGGGTCCTATCCAGACATCACCTATAGTTCTCTGATTAATTCTCTGACTATTACTCGGTTAGCTGAAACCAAGATTTTAGAAGTTCGCTATCGAAGTAACGATCCAGTAAAGGTTAAAGCAGTACTAGACAAAATTGCGTCAGATTACTTAAACTACAGTCTAGAAAAGCGGCAAAGCAAGTTGCGCCAGGGGATTCAGTTTGTTGAACAACAACTGCCATCGGTGCAGAATCGAGTTGATAAACTCCAAAAAGATCTGCAAGAGTTCCGACAAAAGTACGACTTTATCGATCCAGACAGCCAAGAAAAGCAAATTACTAATCAACTCAACGTCTTGTCTGGGCAACGACAAACGATTGATCAGCAGTTGGCGCAAGCTCGCGCTAATTTTGCTAGCTTACAGGGAAAAGACGGAAAACTAGCAGTGCTGAATAATGCTGTTGTGTATCAGCAGTTAATTTTGCAACTGCGCCAATTGGATACTCAGATTGCTTTGGAAGCAACTCGTTTCCAGGAGGAAAACCCAACCATTCAAGCATTGAAGAAGAAACGGGAAAACCTGTTGCCCTTGCTAAGCCAGGAGCAAGAGCGCTTTTTGGATGTAAAAGTTGCACAGGCAGCGACTGAAGAAAAGACTTTAGAGGTGCAGAGCCAAGATCTTGCAAAATCGGAACAAAAACTCGAACAAAAAAGTAAGCAACTGCCAGTTTTAGCACGACAATACACCGAACTACAGCGAGGTTTACAGGTTACCACTGAGAGCCTGAACCGTTTTCTAGCTACTCGCGAAACCCTCCAAATTCAGGGAGCGCAGACAGAACTTAGCTGGCAGTTAATTCAAGCGCCAAGTCAGCCTAAGGAGCCAGTATCTGCTTCAAATCTCAGACGTAGTTTACTATTGGGATTGGTGGCGGGTGTAGTTTCAGGAATAGGCGTTGCCGTATTGATTGAAAAGCTCGATAAGACCTACCATACTGTCCATGCCCTGAAGGAGAAGATTAAACTGCCGCTGATCGGAAACATTCCTTTTGAAAAGCAGCTCCAAAGTCTTCAATACCGCACTCTCAAACAAAAAACTCCGATAGTAAGAGCATCACATTCGCTTAATGAAGGCATTCCTGAATTGGCTGTCATACCTGCTGAAGACTACAGCAACTACTCCGGACAATTTTTGGAAGCGTTACGGGTACTTTATACGAATATTCAGTTGCTCAGTTCCGATCGCCCGATTCGCTCCATAATCATTAGTTCAGCTATGGCTCTTGACGGCAAGTCTACGGTTGCTTTCCATCTGGCTCAGATAGCTACAGCAATGGGACAACGAGTACTACTTATAGATGCCGATCTACGCCAACCCATGATTCACTCCCTATCGAATTTAAATAACTTGTGGGGATTGAGTAATTTAATTACTGCCAACTTACCAGTGGAAGGGGTTATACGGCAACTGCCTTCTATGAGCCAATTATTATCTGTGATCACTGCCGGACCTATACCACCTGACTCCACAAAGTTGCTCTCGTCTCAAAAGATGAAGCGACTGATGGAAGATTTCCATAACACCTTTGACTTAGTTATTTATGATGCACCCCCTTTAGTTGGACTAGCTGATGCTCGCTTGCTCGCACCCCACACGGATGGTATTGTGCTTGTAGTGAGAATCGACAAAACAGACTCCTCTATGCTGAAGCGAGCTTTAGATAGCCTGAAAATGTCTCGGGTGAATATCTTAGGTATTGTTGGCAACGGTCAGAAAAGCAACTTCCGTAGCTATTAGGACTTTCCCAGTATAATTTCGATTTGTAATTATTACCCTACCGGAGGACGCTTCCCAATCCAAGGTTTAGCGGCTTCCAATTGTGCAGCTAAGCCGATCAGGGTAGCTTCAGCCGCAGGTCGTCCCACCAACTGCACACTAATTGGTAAACCTAGCTCATCCTCACCTACAGGTAGTGCGATCGCTGGTTGTCCGGTAGCGTTAGCTGGCGGACAAGGCGCAACCCAATGAACAATATTACGGAATGTTTCTTCCGGACTTAAGTGCGCCCATTCTCCAACACGGATCGGAGAATGCAGATAAACTGGCAACACTAAGACATCCACCGTATCAAAAAACGCCACGATTTGTCGCGCCACTATCTGCAATTTGTAGACTGCTTGGAGGTATTCACCTGCAGAACCTGTTCGTGCCAACAGCCAGCGGTTGAGTGGCTGCAACGCCTCAGCAGGAATTCCCGACGCGGCTACACTAGTTTGCCAAACAATTTGAAACGGTTCAATTAACCCGCTAAAGTCTGGACATTTCTCTTCAACGATGTGACCGAGTTCTTGTAATAACTGAACTGTTTGCAGAACGCCTTGCTCACAGTTGGCGTCAGCTTTCCCAAAGGGAGGGATGCTGGTAGCATAGGCAATTCGCAAAGTACTAGGTTTTTCCCCAGAGGCTGCAAGAAATGATGGTTCTGGATTGGGTAACCAGTAGGGATCGCCTGTGACATAGCCAGACATTACGTCTAAAAGGGCTGCTGCGTCAGCGACAGTACGTGCTAAGGGACCACTAGTCGCCAGACCACTGAGTGCATCACCTACTGGTGCATGCGACACCCGTCCCCGTGATGGCTTGATTCCCACCAACCCACAGCAAGCTGCAGGTCCGCGAATCGAACCACCTCCATCTGAACCTTGGGCGATCGCACACAATCCTGCTGCTACCGCCGCCGCCGCGCCACCACTAGAACCGCCAGGGGTGTATTCCATATTCCACGGATTTCTAGCTGGGGGAAATCCCGTAGGTTCTGTGTAAGGAAACGAACCAATTTCTGAAGCCGCTGTTTTACCTAGAATAATAAATCCAGCTTGCTTAATCCGTGTTACTATCCCATCATCATACTCAGGTATATTGTTCAGCAATGCCGGATTTCCATAGGTACAAGGGACACCCGCGACACGGCTGAGGTCTTTAATGGAAATCGGCACCCCAAAAAATGGTGGCAGTACATTAGTGCTTGTCAGTATTTCTGTTTTGGCTTTGGCATCTGCGATCGCTTGCTCTGCCATCACCGTAAAATAACTTCCTAGTTGAGGATTCAAGCGAGATATGCGTTCTAAATATATTTCCACCAACTCTGTTGGCGACACTTGCCGACGACGGATTAACTGCGCCTGTTCTAGTGCCGTCGTAAAAGCTAAATCAATTTTATTCATGCGTTAATTATGTATTTTTGTATATTAGTACCATTTTTTCACTTAAATTTCTAGTCATTGAGCATAAGGTAGAATTTATAACTTAGATTCGCGCTCTTCTAATTCCATGACGGAGCAAACTACTGATTACGACAGTCCCTGGAAAGAAGTTATTGAGGTATATTTTACCCAATTTATAGAGTTCTTTTTCCCCCAAGCTTACACCGAAATTGATTGGCAACAACCTTATGAGTTTTTGGACACAGAATTGCAACAGTTAGAACCGGAAGCAGAAATTGGGCGGCGTTTAGTCGATAAAGTGGCAAAGGTTTGGCTACTGGATGGAGAAGAAGCTTGGGTGTTGGTTCATGTGGAAGTCCAAGGACAGTATGACAACAAATTTGCCGAACGGATGTACACATACAATTACCGCTTGTTTGATCGCCACAAAAAGCAAGTTATTAGTTTGGCAGTTTTAGCAGATGAACAGCCAAATTGGCGACCTTCTAGTTACAGCTATCAAATTGGGGGATGTCGTGTCAGTTTAGAGTTTCCCGTAGCGAAACTTCTGGACTATGAAATGCAGTGGCAAAGCCTAGAGGAAACTACCAATCCCTTTGGGGTTATAGTTATGGCGCATTTGAAAACCAAAGCAACACACCGAAACCCAGAAAGTCGGTTAAAGTGGAAACTAAGCTTAGTAAGAAGACTATTTGAACGGGGATATAGCCGAGAAGAGATTCAGCAGTTGTTTCGGTTTATCGACTGGGTGATGGTGTTGCCAAAAGAGTTGGCAAGTGGTTTTCAACAAGAAGTAAGAAGTTACGAGGAGGCTACTAAAATGCGGTACGTAACCAGTATTGAGCGGCTAGCAAAAGAAGAAGGGATTTTAGAAAATGCACGAGAAAGTGTGATTGAAGTCTTGGCGACACGGTTTGTCCAAGTACCAAGCGGCATTGTAGATGCCATTAACGGGATAGATGAGTTATCTGTGCTGAAAAACCTTCTGAGGAGGGCGATCGCTATTGGTTCTGTAGCAGAATTTCAGCAAGTCTTACAGGAAATCACCAGTTGAGACATGGGGAAGTGGGGTGAATACGCCACAGTAATTGGGAACACTAGCTAGTAGTGCAACAATAAAGGAGCTACTGTGGTAAATAATCCCTGTAAGTTTTTTGAGTGTATTCAGACCCTAGAGTCATCCATAGATGCTATTAAATCTCTTACTATCAGCCCTGAGGGTCAAATAATATTCAGTGGGAGCAATACTCATCCTCTCAAAGTTTGGGATTTTTTAACACAACAGGTTAGACAAACTACAGAGACGGATTATGATACTGATAATTATGAGTTTGTGGTTTTAAGCCCGGATGGTCCCAAACTTGTCATTTGTAGTTACAACAGCATATACGAACCGAAGGTAACAATTTGGGATTGGCATACCGAAGAAGAAATTTGCTCTTTTGAAATAGATACATTCTGCTTGACTTATGAATGGGATCATGAGCATCACTATCGACCTTATAAGTTTTCTGTTACGCTCTGCCCTAGTGGTAAAGCAATAGTTATTAGCTACGATTATCAAAATGAGTATGGCGGTTCTGTCTGCTCTGTAAGTCAGGTCGTAAGTTTGGCAACAGGATTTTCCTTTAGGCTAAATGGTGATTCACATGGCATTTTTTGGGCGATTAGCCAAGATGAAAGCACATTTGTAAGTGTGACTAATAACAATACCATTAAAGTGTGGAAGAAAAATTACAACGATACAGACTGGGTAAAAGAAAAGTATGGTTATGGCTCGCTTAGTCATGGCGATCGGGTTTGTACCGACGCTGTTATGGCAGATTTGGATTTTGATACAGTAGAGGTTTGCCGCATTTTAGAGGAACATTCAGCTAACATTACTTCCCTAGCACTCTACGGTTATTATGGAGAAATTTTAGTAAGTGGTGGTGTTGACTCTAGCATCAAAGTATGGGATTTGCGGACAGAAGAAATTATCCAAACTCTACAAGGGCATTCAGCAGCAGTAACTTGTCTAGATCTCAGTGAGGATGGAGAAACTTTAGTTAGTGGCAGTGATGACAATACTATAGTTGTGTGGGATTTGGATTTGCAGAATCAACAGGTTATCCAGACTCTAAAAGGACATTCATCTGGGGTAAAAGCTGTTGCCATCAGCGCTGATGGTCAGACAATTTTCAGCCAGAGCGACGACAATACTATTAAAGTATGGGGAGTGAGATCGGCTTCAGGTACAAACCATTTGATGGCAACGCTGGCATCTAGAACGTAGCGGCTCACCGTTGGCGATCCTCACGGATAAGTTCAGCACTGTCACTGAAGGTTCTCCCTGCATACCTTGCCTGAGCTCGTGCCACTGCAACTCTTGCCTTTGCAATATCGCCGCCCGTGTGATAGTCTGGTTGTAGATCGGTGACTCGCTGTAGGATGTGCTTTAATTGCTCGTGCAAAGAGCGACCATGCTGTTTGGCAATAATCTCAAGTTTTTCAAGGATGATGGGGTCTATGTCTTCAATTAAGACTTGAGCCATAGTTAACTCCTTAAAATCGTTTGAATAGGTTGTTGCGATTATAGCAAGCTTTAGCGATCGCGCTTTATTGAGATGGAGAAGGGGGCGATTTCTACTGTTTTGTTAGAGGTACTAGCGAAAGACCTATAAGACGATCGCACTCTCAGCACCCCATAACATAAATACAAAAGCAGCTAGGATACCAGCTGCTTTGCTCACAAATGTTTTTCCCCGTTTACTTTGCTACCACCTGACTAACTGGCGTAACTCCAGCCATCTCCAAAATTGGCGCAATCAAATCTTCCCTCTTCACCGCCATCATATGAACACCCTGACACAATTGCCGCGCTATGTGGACTTGTTCGGCAGCAATTTTCATTCCTTCCTCAAGCGGGTCTGTTGCTTGTGCCAATCTATCAATAATATGTTCAGGAATATTTACACCCGGTACTACTCGATTGATAAACTGGGCATTTTTCGCTGATTTCAACAGAAAAATTCCCGCTAAAACTGGCTTGTTACAACCTGCGGCAATTTTGTCCATAAACTTTTCTAGCCGCTCAAAATCCGTAATCAACTGACTTTGAAAAAACTGCGCTCCCGCCTGTAACTTGCGCTCAAATCGACTTTGCAAACCTGACCAGCTAGAAGATTGTGGATCGATCGCCGCACCAGCGAATAAGTCCAGCGTCCCATCACTCAGGAGTTGCTCGTTGCAGTCAATGCCGTGATTCAGCTTATGAATGAGTTGCAGCAGCCGCACTGCTTCTAAGTCAAACACGCTTTTAGCTTCGGGGTGATCGCCTGCTTTTACCGGGTCGCCAGTTAAAGCCAAGATATTACGGATACCCAAAGCATGAGCGCCCATCAAGTCAGCTTGCAAACCAATCCGGTTGCGATCGCGGCATGTCAGCTGACAAATCGGCTCTATCCCATTTTGTAACAAAATTGCCGACGCCACTACTGAACACATCCGCAGTACGGCGCGACTACCATCAGTTATATTAACCGCGTGGACTCGCCCGTGGAGGGTCTGCGCCATTTTAATCATATGTGCTGGATCTCCCCCTTTAGGAGGCGTTACTTCTGCAGTAACTAAAAAATCACCTGCTTGCGCGGATTTACGGAAGGAAGTCTGGGAAATTAAGTTATTATGGGTGTTAAGCATAATATAATATTGATGATTGCAGTGTAGGGATAGATGTATAATACATGACTCCTACAAGCAAAAACCTTAGACAGGCAGAGAGTAGCCCATAGCGGCTTTTGCTTGTGCGAGAGTTTGGTTTGCGATCGCCTCTGCTTTGTGTCTTCCATCCCGCAGCACAGCGACAAGATAGCCGTGTTCGTCCATCACTGCTTGATATTTCTCTTGGATAGGTTTAAGAGCATTAATCGTCGTTTCTGTCAATAATGGCTTAAATTGCCCCCAACCCATATCCTGACACTCCGTCGCCACCTCTGCCTTCGTTTTACCTGAAAGCAGCATATACAAAGTTAATAAATTGTTACTTTCTGGACGCTCTGGATCGTCAAACGTCAAACCACGAATTGGATCTGTTTTACAGCGCTTAATTTTTTTGGCAATCTCATCCGGTGGATCTAGTAAATTGATCCGACTCAACTCTGACGGATCGGACTTCGACATTTTGCGTGTACCATCCGTCAAACTCATTACCCTTGCTCCTTCCTTGCGGATCAAAGGTTCTGGTAACTTTAGCACAGGCTGATCCTGTTTGGCAAATAGATGATTAAACCTGTTGACAATATCTCGCGTCAGTTCCAAATGTTGCTTTTGGTCTTCACCCACTGGTACTTTATCAGCTTGGTACAGCAAAATATCAGCTGCCATTAGCACTGGGTAGTCCAACAAGCCTACACCAACGTTTTCTCCTTGCTTGATAGCTTTTTCCTTGAACTGGATCATGTCTTGCAGCCAGTTTAGGGGTGTGATGCAGTTGAGCAACCAAGTTAATTCACTGTGGGCAGAAACGTGAGATTGTACAAAGATAGTGGAGTAGTTCAAATCAAGACCACAAGCTAGATAGAGAGCAGCTAGGGTGTAGGTATTAGCTGACAGCGTTGCTGGATCGTGGGGCATCGTAATGGCGTGTAAATCAGCTATGAAGAGGAAATTATCGTACTGACTTTGACCATTCACCCAGTTGCGAATTGCACCCAAGTAGTTGCCCAAATGCAGATCGCCAGTTGGTTGAACTCCAGAAAGAACTCGTTGCGTACCCATAATAATTTAACTTAGTGTTCTCAAATTCCTGCTATATGCAGTTGCAGTCACAAAACTCATTTAATTTTGACATTTTCTGCCCTGAATCGGTGGAGAGTGTTGAGGTTCTGGTGACAATTGGTAGCGATCGCCCTTTCCTAAACAACGTCTAATGTATGACTATTTAACCATATTGGCTAGCGTAGTTCACGTGTGAACTGTGAACAGGATACATTGAAAGAGCGGAAGTAAGTTATCAGTTCTTGCCGTTAGCCAGTGGTATTGTTTGATAAATGCCATTGTAAAATAAGAATATGATGTCACTAAAATTGTAAAAATGACCGAAAAAATACGTACAAAAGTACCACGAGGTAGCCGGATTTTTCCTGATCGCCCCCCAGTTCCCCTAGAAGAAAGAGCCAGACAAAAAGCTATTGAGCAAGCATTTGCTCAGCGGTGCGAGGAAGTATTCCAGAGAGTTTACGCTGATTTAGTTACTAACCATTACAACTGGTACATCTACATTGAGCCAAACAGCGGCGACTATTTCATTGACCAAGAGCGAGAAGTTGCCCGTAAAAAAGCTAAGGAAAAGCACCCCAGAGCAGTAATGATGGCAATGCGCTTGAATGAAACAGGAACTGTTGGCAGAATATGATTCAAGGCTATTTTAGCGACAAAGGAGAGCTATTTTTTGAGATTAATTTCATAGCTGCTGATGGTTCTGTAATTCCAGTTGATGCATTGTTAGACACTGGGTTTACTGATTGGTTAGCAATTAATATCCAGGATGTGGACAGTTTGGAATGGACATTCATCGAGATAATGTCTGAATATCTTTTGTTGCTATGTTCTGTATTGTCTTTGAAGTATCTGCAACAAAATTAGTTAGAGAACTTATATTCTGTTTTGCTTCTCTCTTAGCTTCTTCATTAGTTGGAGAACTTATATTTTGTTCTGCTTCTTTCCTCGCTTCTTTCTCAACTAGATTCTTTGGTAATCTCTTTCGTATTTCTCCAAAATCAATAGATTGTATAAACTCTTTTTTTATCGTTTCTTTGTCTGGAGAATTTTTAGTTATTTCTTCTTCTGAAAACCATCGTCCACGTTTTTCGCCTTCTATCAAGAAGCAAATTCGGCGTTTATCCACATACGTAGAAACAGCAATAACTTCTCCCTTTTTCTGGACTTCTTGATTTTCCTCTTTCAAAGAGCAAACTTCTATTTTAAATAAATCTTTTATATTCACCACTAAACATCCTTGAGTCTGAATAAATTTGGAGTAAATGCTAGCCAGCCGTACTGTACTAGAATCAAACAATCTTGTATCAAAATTAATCGCTTCTAATTTCATTGTCGTCAGTGAAAACCCGGAAGTACGGTTTGATATCAAATCCGGTTGATTGCACATGGTATTTGTAGGGGCACAGCACTGCTGT
>CAZZYE010000207.1:0-10088 GCA_964658145.1 uncultured Stigonema sp. | reverse complement strand
TCGCCCCCCCTGAACGGATACATAATTGTTTACCCCGAACTATTGAGGGGATACGAACTTTCTTCAGAGAGATTAGAACAACTCAAGGCTGAATACATTGCAGAAGTTGAGGCAACGGCGACAGACAAAGGTATTTGGAACGATGTAACAACTTTCTTTGTCCTAGGGAGTTCCAAAGAACGGATGCTGAACGCAAATACCCAAATATAAAGTATCCGTACATTCGGGTAAGTGACGCAACTGGGGACCGCTGCGCCCTTATTGGGCGGTGCCGGGTACGGGCTACCAAGACTTGGTATTAGCAACCCTTGATTTTTGCAGCCCGCACCCGGCACTCCGCTTCGCCGCCCAATCTTCCCCAGTTGCTGAATCACTGGTGGGGGTTGGGTCAAATAGAGTGTTTGCAACCTTTACCCGTAAATAAGCGGATATGGGGAATAGGGATTAAGCAGCGTTTATTACTTGCTCGTCAGAAGTGGTTTCCTCTGGTAGTAAAGAAGGAGCAGGTTTATTTTCACTGTCCAGTCCACAGCTTTGGTCATAAACTCCAAGACATTGCGACGTTGAAACTTTAGGGAAGTCACAACAGTTAACATCCGGGCAACAAAAGTACTACCCGCTTGGGTTTGAGAGCCAATTTTAGGATATGGCGGTCGCAAAAAAAGAACAACAGTTTACATATCGGTGTTGGGCGCACGACCAACGGCGACAAGCAAATGCGACCCCTGGAGGGTGATTTCATGATCGGCAACTTGGATTTGAAGGATAGTTTCATTACCAGTGCGATCGACCCTCAACACCTTCGCCTTCAGCAAGAATTCAATACCATCTTGTTCCAGCAATGTTTGAACTGCGATCGCTATATCTGGATCTTGCTGTGACAGGATTTGCTCACTTTGCCCAATGACAGTAACGCCAGAACCAAAGCGCCGAAACATCTGGGCAAACTCTAAACCAATATAGCCACTACCGAGAACGATCAGGTGTTCAGGCAAGTATTCTAGCTCCATAATTGACTCACTCGTTAAAAACTCAACTTCAGTGAGTCCGGGAATGGATGGAATTAACGGTCGTGTGCCTGTATTAATAAATAAGCGTTCGGCGGTAAGTAAGCGATTGTTCCCCTCAGTCGTCGTTACTGCGATCGTTTTGGGAGCAACAAACCTTGCTTCGCCAATGATCAAGTTGTTATCGAGAGACGTTTCTAGATTGTGCAAATTCATTTCACGCGCAGATTGTACAACCGATCGTTTTCGTTGGATCACCTCTGCTAAATTAACGGTGGGTGTGTTGGTTTTAACCCCATAAGCGGAACTGTTTCGCACTGTGTTTGCTACATTGGCACTCGCCACCATAGTTTTAGTAGGAATGCAGGCGATATTGATGCACCCGCCACCAATCATGTTTAAGCTGCGTTCAACCAGAGCGGTTTTATGTCCGTCAGCAACCAGCGCTGGTGCAAGTGTTTTACCCGCTTTGCCGCCGCCGATAATAATGTCGTCATAGTGTTGAGTGTCCACTTCCATATCCTTTGGCTTTAATCAGGTGAATACGATTTCTAGAAGGTTTTATGAATTTCCGAAAAAACTGGCTGACTAAGAAGGTTTTAGCGATAACGTATTTGCCCTAGCTGGGTTTCCAAAAAGTGCATCATAACACCCGCGCTTAGGATTCAACTTTTTCTACAAGCAAGCTTCATCAAGATACGCTTGTTTTTATACACCTCTAAAGTTCCAGACTGCGGGTTATCTAACGTGCCATCCCACACCCAATATTCATAAATTCCATTCCGAAACTTATACCGACGTACACCTTCTGTAGCTTGGCTAGTTCCTTTGCCCAAACTTAAATTACCGTTGGGATTGGTCGCGCGATAGAGCAGTTCACCGTTCGTATAATTCTGCCAAATATTTATCTTGTAGCCGCCCTGGCATTTCGTACTCAGGAGGATGCCAGCAGTAGAGTCAGCAGAAGCAGGTAAGGAAAAATTAGCTAAGATACTGATTGGCAGAGCCAAGAGTAACGCAGATGTTTTCATGAGTGTTGTAAAATTAATGAGTTTGACGTTACTGCATTGCTTCTATAACCTCGTCTGTAGACAGAACTCCATTGGCGATATACCCAAAGTTGATCAGTGCTGCCTTATAGCCGTCACCCAGTTCCGGATGCCGAGGGGCAGCTGTTGCATCCTTGACGACGACGACCTGGAATCCCTGTTCGAGCAATTCGCGTAGGTGAGCTTCAACACAAAGATTTGCCAGCATTCCGAGTAGAATGACTTTGCTGATGTTGCGTTTACGCAATTGCAAAACGAGGTCGTTAGTTTGCGGCCCATAGACTTTGTGGGGACTGGCCACAATCGTCTTGCCATCCTCAATGAAGGGCTTATAGCGATCAAGCCAGTCAGCACCCGATCCCAGAAATCCATCTAGGCTCAACGCACCACGGCGATCAAACTCCTTAACCTCAAGCATCATTTGCTCTAGGTTTCCGGCAAATTTCCAACTATGGTCGGTGGGGTAGTAATAGTGAGGGGAGATAAAAACCTCGAATTCATTCTGCTTCGCGGCTTTGAAGACTCGCTCAATGTTCTCGACGGTCTTGTTATCCTTAACACTCTCACCCACCAAATCCCAGGAAACCCCTTTTTCGCTCAAGACATCGTTTTGCGGATCGATGACGACTATTGCGGTGTCATTCTTGTTGATGTTCATGGTTTTTCTCCTTGCTTGTTGATTTTCACCGTTCTCTTTCTTAAAAACCACCCGCTATGTGCAGTGTTTTCCCAGTTATTCAGAATCAGAATATCTTGGTTGCCAGGGCGATCGAAGTGGGCAAATTATCGGTCAGTAGCCCTATTTCAGACTTTGACACCACTGCCTAAATGCTGTTTCAAAAACGCCAACGTGCGATCGCGCGCTAATTCTGCGGCTTCTTTGCGATAAGCGGAACTACCCACGCGACTAAACCCATGACTCACTCCTTCATAGCGATAGATTGTTACCAGGGGGTTGTCTTTCAGTCCCTGCTGAATGGACGCTTGAGCACTTGATGACACAAACTCGTCATTTTCATCCATGTGCAATATCAGCGGTTTCTGAATTTTTGTCGCTTCTGCTAAATTCTTTTCAATGTCAACACCGTAGTAACTAACGTTGGCATCCGCATCAGTACGTGTTGCCATGAAATATGCCAGTTTGCCGCCCAAACAAAAGCCCACACTGCCGACCTTGCCTGTGCTGCTGGGATACTGCCGCAGAAAAGACAGACTTGCCTTTAGGTCTTCTACGCCGCTATCCACATCAAATGCTTGGAGTAACTCAAAGGCTGTAGCCCACTGATCCTTATCGTCAGCATCAAGTTGCACACCGGGTTCCAGTCGCCAATACAAATCTGGCACAAGCACCAAATAGCCTGCCTTAGCATAATCATCGGCAATTTGACGCATATTAGTATTTACCCCAAGAATTTCTTGAATCAGCACAATCCCTGCACAAGGCTGAGTATTGGGTGCTGCTAGATAGGCGCTAAAACTGCCCCCGGAGAAGGCTGGAATGGTTACATCTTGAGTCTTCATAGTGTCCTTTTTAACAATTTGCTTTCCAGGTTACTTCACGCGGCAGTCCGACGTTTACAGAGATGAGTTTCATTACTATTTTTAAATTGGGTCAATAGTCAAGTATCTAAATTGAATCAACAAATAAGTTAATTAAAGGAGTGCTTGATGGATTAAAGGTGCAATGATAGCGATGTTCTTCACCAACTCATCGGAGAGAGAAAATCGCTGTTTTAAGTAATTGGGATCGTTGTAACTCACCCACACCTTGCCGTCAGTCGCTTCCCATGCCAGTATTTTCAGGGGTAAATCCAGGGCGATCGTTGGTTCTGCCACCATGAGGGGAGTTCCGGCTTTCGGATTGCCAAACAACAACAATTGCGTCGGAGGTAGGCTAAGTCCGACTTTTTCGGCTTCAGCCTGTTGATCGATGCGGGCAAAAATGGTGATACCTTTTGCTTGAAGGATAGCTGCAAAGCGATCAATAGTTTCAGTCACTACATACGGGCTGATCTGGTTGATGATGCCGTTGTTTGCATTCATAGCAGTGGACTCCTTGCAGGATAAAAACTGGGTAATATCAAATCCGTTTGTATCGGAATTATTCCTATGAACCTCTTTCTCTGCGCCCTCGGCGTCTCTGCGGTTTTTTAATCATTCAGATGCTACCGGATATGATATAATATGATCGTTGCTTCGGCGAATCAAAGATTGAGGTCGGACAATCCGGGATGATCGTCAGGACGACCTAGTTTCCAGTGGTATTTGCGATCGCTCTGGTGAATTGGCAGGTCGTTGATGCTTGCGATCGCCTTTCCACGTGCGCTGGTAATTTCATCAACCATGCGATCGGCTGCTTCTTTATTAGAGGCGTAATTGACCACTACGGCTGCACCTTCGGTTGCCAGATGTTTGGCAATTGAAGCACCAATTCCTTTAGATGCCGCCGTCACAATTGCGGTTTTTCCGTCTAGTTTTTTCATGATGATTTCTTAGGATCGGGCAGCGTGAACTTCACAATTTCACTGGTGATTACTTTGTGCATGGGATCAGCTAGTTCGATCAGCACCTTGTGCACGCCAGGTTCCAGTCCGACCAGGATCACCGTTTCTCCACTGGAATCGACAAAGTGCCACGGCGCATCGTCAACGGTGATGTGGATATGACCGATGCGCGGCGATACTTCGAGGGCACCTTTGCCAAAGACTGGCAATACACGCAAATTCTCCGTCCGGTACTGGATAAAGACGCGTCCCTGTGCTAGCGGTTCGGGAAGCGGTGGATCGACAATCAGCTTGGGTGGTGCTTCGTTTTTGATCGCAATCAACGGTGAGGGTCCGATAATGTCCCTGGCGCTTGGTGTGTGGGTGTTCATAGCGGGTAAGTATCTGAAAGTGGTTTATATAACGATCCCTTTAAGTCGCGATCTTTGATGATCGCGTGGCAGGAAAAGCAGCTGTTGTGTACCGCCACGTCGGCGGGTTTGCCGTCGTTAAATTGAGCGAACCCCCAGCCGCCGATCGAGGCGTATTTTCTTGAGTCCTTGACCATAAACTGAACCCCCTCCTTGGGTGGCCCAGCTACGTAAGATTGGAGACGGCCAAAGGCTTTGTTGTTTTCCTCCGATGGGACGTAACTCCAGGCGAGTCGGGCAATGATTGTGCCGTCTGGGAACGGAAGTTTCCCTTCCCGGTATGCCTTGATCGCTACGTCGTTGCCCAATTTGGCGCGCAGATCGTTGAGGTTGCCTTTTTCGCGGGCTACGGAGATCAACGTCCAGTCGCGGTATCCGGGGGGGATTTTGCCTCCGAAGATTGGGGCGGACGCTCCATCAGCGTGGCGAGATGGGGGAACGATGCAGACAACCACGCCAGCCACTATTACAACTGCAACCACCAATAAAGCGATCCGTCTCATACAGTGCCTCCTTCAAATATGCGCTATTGAAATTACCTCATAGCGAATGACAAGAAAATCCGGAGATAGGGGAGACGCGGAGACTCTTAATCAATTTTTTAGCTCTCCGCATCACCGCGTCTTCCCCTCTCTGCGTCTCCCTCTCCGCATTCTATTGCAGATGTTTCTTCAATTGGGCAGCAGCTTGAACAAACAGAGAACGGGTTTCTGGCAACTCAGCTAAACCATTCAGTAGTCCGAAGTCATGAATCATGCCGTTGTACTGCACAGTTGTCACCTCAACCCCAGCTTCATCGAGCTTGCGTCCATAGGCTGTGCCCTCGTCATGCAAGATATCGCTCTCTGCAACCACAATTAACGCTCTTGGCAAGCCTTTCAGTTGCTCAACCGTCGCCTGTAGGGGAGAAGCATAAATGTCTTTGCGCTTTTCTGGGTCAGCGATGTACATGTCATACATCCACTTCATCGTTGGTGCAGTCAGAAAACGCCGATCGCCAAATTGGTGATAAGAATTCGTTTCAAAATCCGCATCTACAATGGGCCACATCAGGATTTGCAGCTTGATGTGTGGTCCTCCTTTTTCTTTCGCCTTCAAAGCAGTGACAGTTGTCATGTTACCGCCGACACTGTTGCCAACGACTGCCAGATTCTTGCCATCCACCCCAATCTCCTCACCATGCTCGGCAACCCATTTGGTCGCAGCATAAATCTCATTGATTGCCTGGGGATACTGAGCATCTGGCGTGCGCGTGTAATTGACAAAGACACCTGCAAACCCTGAAAGCACAACCAGATCGCGAACCATGCGCTTGTGTGTTGGGTAATCACCCAGCACCCAACCACCACCATGAATAAAGATGAAAACAGGCAATGTGCCTTTGACCCCTTCAGGTCGTACAATATTAAGGGTAATTGAATAACCCTCAGCAGTAATCGTCTTTTCAGACTCTTCAATGCCTGAAAGGTCTACTGAAACGGAAGCCTGTGCATCCACAAGAACTTGACGTGCTTCGAGTGGAGTGAGTTTCTCCAGCGCCACACCCCCTGAATTCAGCACTTTCAAAAATTCCTTCGTTCCTTTGGAAAGACGTGGATCATCCGCAACTTCCAAAATTTTTGCTGCTTGCGAGTTTGCTTGAACAACCATGACATTTTCCTTTAATAAATTGTAAACAATCGTGTCTTATTCTGCCAAAAAGCGCGCATGGGCTTCCAGAAATCACCGAGTCCCTCCTCGTAGGCATTGCCATTTTGCACAATCAGCGTCTCAATCTGCTCTAGATACTGTATTGCCAAACTGTGCGATAAGTGGTCATGCGTTTACTCTTTTGAATTCAAATCGTTCAACAGAATCAGAAATATAGCTGGGGATTGGGGACTGGGTGAAAAGCCTTTTTGTGTTTAGGTTTTATCACCTATTGATGTCCTAATCACCTAGGCTATTGCTATAGTTGATCCTGTTTATTCAAACGTTCATACCTGAGCATGAGCCATGCTGGGATAATCCATCATTTCCACCGATCAGGTGAGAACGGATTGCAGTCGTGATGTGAGAAATTGATCGATATACTTTGCGATCGCATCCCCATCCTCTTCCAAGGCAAAATGTCCGGTATCGAGTAGATGGAACTCAACGTCTTTCAAGTCACGCTGGTAGGGATAAGCACCGTCAGCAGGAAAGATGTAGTCGTTCTTGCCCCAAACAATCAGGGTAGGGGGTTGATACTGACGAAAATAATCCTGCCATTGGGGATAGAGCGGTGGATTCGTACCATAGCTATACAGCAGTGCCAGTTGAATCTCACCGTTGCCGGGGCGATCGAGGAAATGTTGATCGATAGTCCAGGTATCGGGGCTGATCGCTTCTTGATTGCGAACACCATTGGTATATTGCCACTTCGTCGCTTCCAGGGTGACAAGATATTTGAGCTTTTCAGCATTCTCAGGCGATCGCTCTTGCCAGTATGCCTTAATCGGCTCCCAAAATTCGCGCAGACCTTCCTCGTAAGCATTGCCATTTTGAACAATCAGAGATTGCACGCGCTCTGGATATTTAGCCGCAATTCGATAGCCAATGGGTGCACCATAATCCATCACATAGAGGCTGTACTTTTTGAGATTGATCGCAGCAATGAATTTCTCTACAATCTCAGCCAAACGATCAAACGTGTAGTCAAATTCACTTAGCGTGGGCATCGAACTATTACCATAACCAGGATAATCAGGGGCAACCAGATGAAACTTATCAGCAAGTGCTGGTATGAGATTGCGGAACATATGAGAGGAAGTTGGGAAGCCATGCAATAGCAAAATCGTCGGATTATCACGAGAACCAGCTTCACGGTAGAAGATGTCTAAACCATCGATCAAAACTGTGCGATATGTAGTCATGGGATTACTCCTTATAAGTGATAAAAGTGACATGATGGCGTTTGACGACAGGATAAGCTTCATCTTTAACTCCTTTTGGACTTCAAATCTGTGCCATACCGCCATCAACAAACAACTCAATGCCATTCACAAAGCTGCTGTCGGCTGAAGCGAGAAAGACAACAGCTTTGGCAATCTCATCGGGTTTGCCGACTCGTCCCAGTGGGATGGTGCTGGCTTGGCTGTCCACGAATTCTTGCAACTGCTGGTCATTCAGTCCCAAATGATCGTAACCAGGAGTCGGAACTACACCAGGGCTAATGGCATTCACTCGGATCTTGCGTTCTCTGAGGTCGAGTATCCAATTGCGAGCAAATGATCTCACGGCGGCTTTGGTGGCGCTGTAAACACTGAAAGCTGGCGTACCTTTTATAGAAGTAATCGAAGCATTCAGGATAATAGAAGCGCCCTCTGGCAACAGTGGCAGTGCCTTTTGTACAGTGAACAGCAAACCTTTGACATTTATGTTGAATGTTTTGTCAAAGTGTTCCTCAGTGATTGCTCCAAGTGGGGCAATTTGTCCACCGCCAGCATTAGCGAAGATGATATCGAGGTGTCCTTGCTCTTGCTTAATGGTGGCAAACAGACGATCGAGGTCTGCCAGATTAGAAACATCGCTCTGTACAGCCGTAACATTTTGACCAATGGCTTCTACAGCAGCATCCAGTTCGACTTGGCGACGACCCGTGATGTAGACATAGGCACCTTCAGCAACAAACTGTTTGGCAGTGGCAAGACCGATACCACTATTGCCACCTGTGATCAGGGCGATTTTTCCTTCTAGTTTTCTCATCATGCGAATCCTTTTATTGTTGGGTTTAAAGCGGTCAGTTACTAATGGAGAGTGGAGTCAGGAGGAAAAATAGTCAGCCCGTATTGGGGAGCTAGGGCGATCATCTTTTGTATCTTAACTTAGTCCCATTTCTTACATCTCCTTTGATTGATCTGCTTGATGACGCTGCTTGAGACCTGCAACGAGGTCGGTCACTTGACGTTGAGCCTCTGCGCTCAGTGAGTCAAAGTCGTCTAAGAAGAATTGACGTTCTAGCGTTAACTTCCGGGTATTGAGTAACCCTTCGATCTGCCAACCTTCGTCGCCTTTCGTTATGACGTATAGCGGCAGCGAATCTCGTGACGGAGAAGTTTCGGTTTGTCCGGGCAGTATTACCCTGATAACTACGAGCATGAGCGCGAGTTCCGAGTTCACGAAGCGGACAAAATTCACCTCACCCTCCAGGCGTGTTCCTTTAACAACTGTGTCGAACGCTTGCTGATGAAATGCAGCGATTTCTTTTCGACCCTTGAGATGCGTGCCCTCGAACGTGATGAAATCGGCAGTTTCGCTGAACGGGGCAGCAAAGCCTTCGCCGCTACTTCGATTCCAAGCATCAATCATCTGGCGATGGAAAGCACGGATTGCCGACTCGTCAGCAGTAGTGGTGGTTTGAGCTGTTTGTGAATTCATAGTTTTGAGTTTTCCTTTTAAGTGATAGACCAGTTTTCCGCTCAGGTGGGGTTCTAAGACCGCCCGTATGACGCTGGAGGTTGGTTGCGATCGCCCCGGGCATCAGGGCATTAGCGGTAATGCCATCCTTGAACCAGCGCGCAGTAGCACCCACAGCAAAGAGGATGCTTGCGGTCTTGGACTGTCCATACGCCAACCACGGATCATAAGGACGGAACATGAAGTGAATATCATCGAACACAATGGGCGACATCAGGTGCCCGCTAGAACTAACCAACACGATACGGGCGGCACCCTCTGCAGCGAGAGCGTCGTGTAGTCCGAGCGCTAGGGCAAAGTGTCCGAGATAGTTAGTGGCAAATTGCATCTCCCAGTCTTCGGGTGTGCGCTGTTCGGGCAGTGCCATTACCCCTGCATTATTAACGAGGATGTGCAGCGGCTCACGCCAGGCAGCAATGAACTTGGCAATTGAGTTGCGATCGCTTAAATCAAGCGGAGCAACATGAATATTCCGGTTCCCAATAGTAGCCATAATGTCAGCCGCGACTTGCGCTCCAGCATCGGTATTACGCACAGCTAGTGTGACGATCGCTCCAGTTTGAGCCAGTGCCCGCGCCGTTTCTACGCCGATGCCCGATGCGGCTCCCGTAACGATCGCCCGCTTGCCGGAAAGATCAATTCCTTCTACGACCTCGGCGGCGGTGGAATGTCGTCCGAATG
>CAZZYE010000206.1:6501-10094 GCA_964658145.1 uncultured Stigonema sp. | reverse complement strand
CCGAACGTTCACTCCAGACTGCTTTACCTGGCTCAATGTCAAATTCTGCTGGCTCTGGTCAGCGCGATCACCACTTTGCCCCAACGAGACCCTACAACGAATTCGTTGTGAGCCTGACTGCCGCTCTGTTGGAATTTGCTTTTAAGCACTTTTCTGGACTTGACCCAACTTTTAGGCGATCGCTACTTCCTCACTGGCAACTGGCCTTGACCCACAGCCGAGGGGGCTGAGCCCATATCAACAGCAGCTCAACTGACCCGGCCTGTTAGGCGATCACCACTTACCCAACGAAACCTGACAACGAATTTGTTGTTAGGTTGACTGCCGCTTACCAAAAATTCTTAGCCTCACCACAAACACTTTTTCAAGTTTTTAAAAACTACTGTTTATTACCTTACCGTTCCTCTTTCGCTGAACGAGATTTGGTGCTTTCAGTCATTAGGTTGCTGGGAGCTTGAGGGCGGAATGTAGGTTTAAAAAGTTACTTTTTCAAGTAGGCTTCCACTCGCTCAGAACCCTAATTGACTAGCAACAAGCGCCTCTAGCAGATGAGCTTGAGGCGCTTGTTGTCCCTGAAGTGTGGTAGCAATTTCAGGGACAACAAGCGCCCTAGAAGGCTTGCTCTATAAGCGATATTGCCCTCAAACCCCGTTGATAAAATATGCGCTTATTGCGAATAGAAGTGATGAATTCCTCTACCCACTCCTGACACTCATGAAAGGCAACTATCCAGTTATAACCATACAAACCCACCCCAAAATTGCTATGTCTTCGTCTGTTCTTCCTTGCTTCTTTTGGGCGACAAACATAAGTAGATTTTCCTAATGTACAGGTTTTTTCACCTTGTAACCAAGCACTGGTCATCGCCAGAGCAATTAACAGAACTCAACGTACTAATTTATCGGGTGTTGCTTTGGAGCCTTCTAGATTATCACCACCCATTTGACAATCCTTAAACATGGCTTCTATACCAAAGCGTTTTTTATAAGCCTTTACAGCCGTTTCTAAATCGGCTTAATTAGTAAGCAGATACCAAGGCGATTTTTCTTGTTTGTTTTTAGATTTTCTTCGCCAATAGACCGCCAAATTAAACCGACAAAATCCTGGTTTATGGGTGATATTAATTTTGGATAAAAATTCTCGTTGACCGGGTGCTACCGGAACGTTTGATAAGGAAGTAAATTTTCGTCTTTTTTGGCGAAAAGTCGTGGATTTCTTCTGTCTCAATACGAACTTAACACCTTGAGAGTCTAGCCACTGTGCCAGGTCTACGCTATGGAACTCTCGGTAGTAATAATTTTAACGTAATTAGTTGGGGTTCGCCCAAATATTTCTGCAAGTGGTTTTGATAAAATTGAGGCAGCATTTTAGTCGCGGTCTTGTTGAAATAATAAGACCGTTATTTTTTATCACAATCTGGCGACGAATGGGGGATGGTTTTTCTCTCAAGAATGTCTGTTGTCAATAAGCTCTTGATTTTTCCGGCCTGTCTGAATCATTCAAACCCTTTATTTATCTTGGTTTCGGAGCGCTTGTCGCCCCCTGAAGGTAGCAATCTACAACCTGAAAATCGACTCTGGATATCAAACTAAATAAAGGTTCTGCGGTAGCGATCGCCTGCCACTCCATCCCCAACTAGATCCCGAATCCTGACCCCGGCTTTGATGCAATCAATTTCATTAACGGGTATTGGTCTTAAAAATAGATATGCATAGATGTAATTGTCATGTCTATAGATAACCAATATACATAGATGAAATGGTTTTATCAATAGATATCTGCCATGTATGGTTGTAATGGTCTTGTCAATAGATAATGGCTTTGCATGGGTACAATGGTCATTAAGTAATTGCTGTCTATGGATGCAATTGTCTTGTTGAAATGGACTCGATTATTCAAAAAGTTACTTTTAAAATTTTTATTTACTAAAATTCAATTAATAATATTTTTCTGTATTTTTTATTTTTATTAAATACTGAAAGCAATATCTATAAAGAATTTCAGGCATTTACAGTAACACCTAAACTAGAAAAATGCATTATAATATTTGTAGAATACTTCATTAATAAGCAAAAAAATAACTAAATTAATAAACTAATGAAAATCAGAAATTTTTCAAGATCCGGAAACATCAAAAATGACAACAAACATAAAGTAAGAGATTTAGATATGTTCAACAAAATACCTAGTCTTATCTGTATCATAGTGCTTTTCAATCAGACAATATGTCATCATACCCCAGCCAGAACCATAGCCTCACCTAAGGGTGAAGAAATGTCAATAGAAATCAACACTAAGCAGTCATATGTCCAACTAAAGGTGCAAAGGAGTTACTACACTCCCTCAGACACAACTCTGAAAAAGTTACTTTTTCAGAGATCACTACAAAAAAGTCACTCTTTCAAAAAGCTTCAATCGGAGGATAAAGGAGTTGATTAGAGACTTGGCTTCAGCCTAGGCTATTTTTGCCTCAGGTGTTCTACCTACTTGAAGGGGATAGAAAAAAGACCTTTAGCTAATCGGCCTGCTAAAGGTCTTTTTTCCAATTCCATGACTAACAATGGGGTGTTGTCTCAAGTGTAGTGAATAGACCTAGCAAAGCGGGCTACCAACTCAAAACCTGGTTGATACTCCTTTTACCTCGATTTAGCTGGAAGCCAAACCCCATCCACGACCCAAAACAATGGAAGATTGAGCGTCTAGATCGGGATATATGACTTTTGCCATGAGCGGCGATCGCTCAGAAACGACATTACTCCCAACTCATTCAGGAGGCACACTAACTTAAGGCTCATAATTTCCCCTAGAACATCTGCGCCTACCAAGTACACAACTTGTTATTGAGCGCTTTTTTCTCAACTAGATGAGCTGCTCTACTCTCCCTTGCAACTAGTTTTTCAGAAGCCATTAAGCACTGTTAAATGACCATCGTAAGTGGCTATTTCGTCGTCTAAATTTATGGATGAAGTCCAAAGAAGACCACCCCTGTCTTGAGCTAAACAAGTTAATTGAATGTTAGTTTGACCATATATATTGCAATCATAAGCAGATGCTGAAAAGCCTCCATTTTTTCGCCATACTAAATTTCCATTATCATTTGCTATATGAGGATTTAGTGGTAAATGATTGTTGACAAGGCTTTGATTTTTTGCCCTACACGTAGCATCTAATTCCCAACCATCACTTGAATGATTAAGGTTAACTTGCAAACATGATGTTGAAAAACCACCACCTGCTAACGCTATATCTTGTGCCAAAAAACTTGTGGTAGCAATTGATGCAACTACAAGCATGTGTTTCACAAATTTAAACATGAGAAAAACTCTTCCTTGTAAGGATGACAGTGAAAAGAATTCAGATTGTAATTAGTTACTAGCGAAATCAACTCATGCAATTAGGATTTACGCCTTGTACATAAGTAAGGAACCAGAGAAGATTAATGGTAGTATTCTCAATCTGTTATTTGGCTTTATGTCGTTACCTCCAATCCAGCGCAATTGGCAAATTGTGCCGTCACGCGCATCAGGTTGACAACAGGTTGAGAACACTGCTAGATTCTCCTGGTTTTATCTAGCTGCAAGTGTACTGAGTTC
>CAZZYE010000206.1:0-6401 GCA_964658145.1 uncultured Stigonema sp. | reverse complement strand
ACCGAACGTTCACTCCGGACTGCTTGACCTGGCTCAATGTCAAATTCTGCTGGCTGCCTTGGCGATCGCCTACTTACCCAGAGGTCATTTCGATCATCAGCTCCCATTCTTTTCAGCCTAGGTCAACTTCCTCACTAGCTACTAGATATGAGCCAGCTCCGACCAAAATAACTAGTGCTTGTCAGGTAGAGTTCTAGGCTTCATGTGTTCATGAAACCTTTTACACCTGCAACGATGACTCCGACGGCTGGGTTGTCAGTGACAGCTTCAATTGCTTTCTCCAATGCGGCACAACCACTTTCCTTGAGGGCATTGGTGACTCGCTGCTTGATGCTAGGATTTTGCTTAATCTCTCCAATAGCGCGACCTGCACGAGTAAACTCATCCTCATCGGGATAAGCAATTGCCAGTCGGTCTAACAGTTCTTTGATATCTTGAGCAGCTTGGGCTAAGTTTTGAGAATTAACGGTTTTGTTTCCGGCAACTGCATCACCGTGAACTGTTCCGGCTTGCAATTTATTACCTGCAACTTTATCGCCCCCAAATTTATCTCCATCAAAGCGATCACCGTGCCAAATTTTGTCGTTGCTCATTGTTTGCTCCTGCTGTTTGTTGTTGATTGAGATGGAAATATGTGAACCTGGCAAGTGACTGGTCAGTTCTGGCCGCTCTGGCCTCCCATCACCTACCAGATCACAGAAATGGTTTCTGGCAGAAAACTTGGGATTCTCATCCTCAAATATCTCCGCATATTTAGAAGTTTCAATAATCACTCCATCAATTAAGCCATGTACATTAACAGGTTCGCCGCTTTCGTGACACTCAATTGTTGGCCGCCTCTGATCAATGCACTGGTGCAGACGATTGAGAGCAAAGGTAAATGGGTTCTGGCTAGACTTACAGATAGAACAGTTACAAGGAATCAAAGTGTCATAGTCTAAGCGATCATCAAAGCTGTCATGGATTTCTTTGAACTTGTGATTGATGATCGTCAGTAAGTCACGAGGCCGATTGCCATAGACGTGGATATGGATTTGACGTTGCGGGTAATTCTCAATCACTTGAGCACGAGCAACACCATTCGTGAGGACAACACCTGACTTCCAAACATGAGCCTGTTCTGGGTCAGAAACATTTTCAATATCTTGATGCATTTCCACAATAAATCGGGTCAAGATGCCTTTCGGCATAAAGCCTTTATAACAGTAGCTCAAGAGTAGGTTATTATCAGTATCCCAATCATAAGTAGGCGCTTCGGCTGAGAGGAGGTGAGGGGCTATATATTGTCCTTTACGGCGGGGAATTTCGTAGCAGACTTTGAACTCCTTCATCATTTGCAGCAGAGAGTGGCGCATGTCAGCATATTCTGATGCTGCCCAAATATCATCTAAATCAGCATCACTAAATTGCCCTAGGTTCTGTCTGACAGTAGTATTGTCGAGAATTTTGTACACCGCAGCCGTCCCCCAGTTCGGTTTAAGGATCAGGCGGTAATAAAGAATCGGATCTTTTTGGAAATGTAGACAAATACCCAGTTCGTGCAAAAATCGGCTGAGTTGAAACATTTCCTCACGTTTGATTAAACCATGACGACGGCAAATGGCTTCGTATTCAGCACAGTCAATATAGTTACGACGATCATTTGCTAGAGCGTAGCGCACAGCCATCCATTTATTAGGAAAGGGAATGCCATTTGGGATTAGCTTTTCGAGTTCATGCTGAATAGCACCTTGCAACTCCGTTAAACCTCGGTTATCAGCAAGATTGATGCGGTAAGTATCACGCAAGTTAGCAAATTCGCCCCGAAGCTGTTTCAGGTTAAAATTACAGATACGATTTTGTTTTTCATTTTGAACGAGTAGAACCGGGCTGTTGTTGCTCAGTAGCTGGATAGTTTTCAGCCAGAAGTAATGATCGGTATCCTCTTTGCGGCTATCAGCAACCAGTAGATATAAGGAACGCTCAGCCAGGAAAAATTGGTGAGTTTGATGATAGATCTCTTGACCACCAAAATCCCAAATTTTAATGCAGTATGCATGACCATCACGTCCAGCGAACTCCCAGTTGAAGATATCAATACCTTTTGTAGAGGTATTTTCAGTTTCAGATTTCAATTGATAGCCAACATCAAGTAATTTATTGGCAAGGCTAGTTTTTCCAGCACCCCCTGGCCCAACTAATAGGAGTTTAACTTCATAAAGGGTTTGAGTCTGATTAGGATCGCGAGTCGTGAAGTAGTAGTTGAGAATCGCTTGAGGTTGACCTGGGTCTTCATATTTTTCTCCCCATCCTTGCCGCAATGTTTCTGGTGGAATTGACAGGGGATTGCGGTCTAAGTGCAATACACCTAATTTTTCTAAGTTCTTTAATGCGCTAGGTATCTCACTGATTTGGTTCCCACTGAGGTAAAGCTCAGTCAGATTGCTCAGTTGTCCCATCCACTCTGGAATCTCACTGATTTGGTTCCCAGAGATGTTAATCGTTTCCAGTTTTGAGAGCTTTGCGACACATTCCGGAATCTTAATTAACTGGTTTCCTGAAAGTTCAAGTTCTCTCAGGTTGACAAGCTGCTCAATCTCAGGCGGCAACACTTTGAGTCCCACACCCGTCCACAGCCTCTTCTCCTGATCCCATTTCTCAGCTACCAAACGTTTCAGTTGCGTCAATTTACCAATCTGTGCTGGCAATTCTGTTAACTGCCATCCTGACAGGTCTAGTTCCTCCCACTGCTCATCTGCTGCTTGCTCAATCAATTGCAGTAGTGATTGGCTCTCCATCCGGGGTTTCCTAGAATTACAGGTCTATTTTGGCTCAACTAATCTTTTTTGACCAGATTCTCACCCATCTACCAGTTTGGAATAAATCATGTCTACTGAAGCAGAGATTTTTCCGAGCTGATAGAGCAACTACTAACTGAGTGGCTGAGTACGCAAAAACTCAAGTAGTCAAACTTTTGCGTACTCAAAAAGTCTCTAGTAAGTTAGCTCTCTTAACCTTGTGTAGTTTCCCTAGTGAGAAACCAGAGAACGGTCTCCTGAAGAATCTTGAAAGATTGCTCCTCGCCTCTTCAAGTCATTTTTTGTAATTTCAGAAAGTCCTCTGCCTATGCCGAAATCAGTATTTTTCACTTGCGCTTCTTTTAGGTCTGCATCTTTCAAATTGGCACCACTCAGGTTGGCACCGCCCAGGTCAGCACTACTCAAGTCGGCGTTTCTCAAGTTAGCACCACTCAAATTGGCGTCTCTCAAGTTAGCACCAATCAGGTTGGCACTAATCAGGTTCGCATGACTCAGAGAGGCATGACTCAGGTCGGCACTACTCAAGTCAGCCTCTCTCAGTTCGGCAGCATACAAGTCGGCTCCACTCAGGTCGGCCTCTCTTAGGAATCGGCCTATAACGCTCTGGTTCACAATTTCCCAGACCCGACGCCATTTTCTGTCAATTATTGTTACCTCGTTAATTGTGATACCACGCAGGTTAGCACCGCGCAGATCGGCATCAGTTAGATTAGATCCAGTTAGATTGGTTCCATGTAGGTCAGAATCCGTTAGGTCAGCATTGCTTAGGTTTGCACCTTTCAGATTTGTTCTGCTTAGGTCAGTACCACTTAGGTCAGCATTACTTAGGTTGGTACACTCTAGGTTAGTTTCGCTTAGATCAGCATCGCTCAAGTCAACGCCACTCAAGTCTTGACCGTTAGCTCCTTGACTAATAATCTCCTGTACCTTAGACCATTTATTATCCAGTGCATGACTTTCCTTGTCGTCGGGGCTTTTACTTAAAATGTGAATATCCAGAATCGGTAAACTATTTAATTCTGTTAATTCTCTTGAGCTAATACGAGATATAAGAAGATTAACATCTTCTTCAGATCCCTCTATGATTAATCTGATACTACCCTCTTCGATTTCATTAATTGTTATAGTATCTCCCGAAAATTCTCGTAGCAATACTTCAAGAGTTACAGCTAGTTTTTTACTAATTAAAGTGAAATCACCTTCTATGACGACAACAGCTTTGATTGTTTTACTGTGTTTATCTGAAACAGTTATTTTAGTGGAAACTCTTTGCACTGCTTCTGTAAGTTCCGCAAGTACGGCAGCAGCCCCTAATCGTTGAATTGATGCTTCTCTTTGTACTGTTCTATATGAAAAACCTCTTAAAGGTTGTAGATTAGATAGATCTTGTATTTCCATAACTTCTTTAGAGCAAGGAGTCCCTATGGCTGACTTGTTGCGTGATTTACTGACCCAACACTTTGGTAGCCCACATTGAAAGAGCTACCAACTAGACTCACCAGCTAGACAACCGTCCCGGAGTGCGGTAAGTGTAATCACTCAGTAGAGGTGTGCTGCCGATGAAACGAAACCGACACGGGCGGGCAAAGATTCTCAGCCAACAGGAAATCCAGTTGCTATTCAGCATCGGATTACCAACCCAGTTTGACCGCTGTCTGTTTGCCCTGGCCTTATTCAGCTCAGCGCGGATCAACGAGGTCTGTACGCTGTTAACTGAGGACATCTACAACTCCCAAGGCCAAGTGCGATCGCACCTCACAATCAGAAAGAGTCATACGAAGGGACAATTGGGGACAAGGACAATCCCAATTATCGGGACTTAAACGAAAAGCGAAAAGCAATAAAGGTATAATCGAGACATGGCATAGATTTCACGTTGAAGGATGAGCCATGAAAGAGACAACTCCTGCCGCTATGCCTCCTTGCTTCGATAGATGGTGTAAACGGTTTGATGATATTTGGACGCATCAAGCGCAAAAACGGGAGTTTAGGAACTATATCGGGGGATTATTAGGGGAAAGTGAACGGAAAAACCGTTCGGCTGAGGCTCACGGCGAAGCCTGTCTCAAATGGCAGATAATGCGGTGGGAGTGATTTACCACCGATTACATCATTTTTTAACGGAAGCCCCCTGGGATGCCCAAGCAATAAACGAGCGCCGCCTGAGTGTAATGAATCAGTGTAGCCAAACGCGGATAAGTAGAGGATTCACGTTAATCGTTGATGACTCAGGACATAGAAAAAGTGGCAATTTTACAGCCGGGGTGGGACGGCAATACATCGGAGAAATCGGGAAAACCGATAATGGGGAAGTTGTGGTAACAACTCATCTGTATGATGGACAAAAAAGCCTACCGTTAGATATAGAGTTATATCAACACGCCAGTTCTTTACCGCAGGGAAAAAAGGACATTGAATTTAAGAAAAAGCCAGAACTAGCCTTAGGGTTAATTGACCGAAGCTTGAACAGAGGATATCGACCGAGTATCGTGCTAATTGATGCTGGGTCTGGAAATAACACAACGTTTCTGCTGGAGCTGGAAAAAAGGAAACTCAAGTATTTAGGAGGATTAGCCAAAAACCGGAAAGTGATAATTGACAAATCGGAAAATAAGCTCAAAGAGATTCGCTTAGATAAATTAGCCCAATCATTGCCTGTAGAGGCTTTTACCGCTATTCAACTCAACCTAGATAAACCAAAAACTGTTTGGGTAGCAACGGTTGAAGTTGAACTATCACAGCTCGAAGGGAACAGAACAATTGCTATCGTCATGAATGCCTCAACCTTCGAGAAAGCTAGTGATGTTGACTATTTTATTACCAATATCTCTGATTCTGTTGCCACAGCCGAATGGATAGTAACCACCTATGCTCAAAGAAATTGGGTAGAAGTTTTCTATCGGGAAGCCAAAGGATGGTTAGGGCTATCTGAATATCAAGTCAGAGATTATAGAAGCCTAATAAGGCATTTTATTCTGGTATTTTGCGCCTATACATTTATTTTATGGCACACCAAAACCGGAGGAATAAGACGACGTTGGGCTACCAAACCTTTAAACACCTTTACTGAGGCATTAGAGGCGTTTCGGACAGCAATGTCTTTCCGTTTTGTCGAGTGGCTGAACCAAAATCGGGACGTATTCATCGCTTATAAAGCTGCTTTGGGCTTTGTTTGGGGTTGATATCTGTTTAAGTCCCGCTAACCTTCTGGTTCCAGAGTGTTCAAAAAGGCAACTTAAGTTGCCGTTTGGAATTAGGCGATCGCCTAACTCCATCAAAAATCACTGGGGTCTTCCTTTTTTACGTAGCCTGGTGAGGCGACATTTTTAGCGGCTTGCTCTATGACAAATCGCAATAGCTCAAGCTTCCTGTGTACCTCCGCATCCGTTTCCGGAGTCCTGTCCTCTAGATGCGATAGATACTCCCTTAGTTCTTGAGACAGTTGCTGCAATTCCGCCAATCGCCCCAAAACTTCGGAATACTCCAGTATTGGCTCTGGAGGTGGCTTTGGGCTATTACCCTCACTAGCCTTCCGTTTACGCTCCCAATATTCGGGAGATTGATAAAGGTCTGTCATGATTTCTCTTTGTTGATTAGGGTGGC
>CAZZYE010000205.1:7549-10102 GCA_964658145.1 uncultured Stigonema sp. | reverse complement strand
CCTGCCTCCCCTGCTTAACCGAGCAGTATTGGCACCCCCATTGGCAAGCCCTCTTTGAAAAAGTTTGTGATCTACTGACTATAGTGTGGTAGCTTTTTTAGGGGGAAAGAAATCCCTGACTGAAGTACACCATTTCGATTTCAAACAATTGAAAAAGGGGTAATCATGGCGACACTTGAGAACAAAGTAGCTTTAGTAACTGGAGCAACTTCAGGAATCGGCAAAGCGGCTGCTCTTGCGCTGGGAATCGCAGGCGCAAAGGTGGTTTTTTCAGGTAGACGCGATCAAGAAGGAGAAGCAACCGCCTCGCTGATTCGCGATGCTGGTGCAGAATGCTTATTTGTACGTTCAGATGTATCCAGTGAGGAAGATGTCAAAGCGTTAATTCAGAAAACGATCAAGGCTTACGGGCGACTCGATTGTGCCTTCAACAATGCAGGCATTGATCCACCCTCAAAACCACTTCATGAACAATCCATCGAAGACTTTGACAAACTCATGGCGATCAACGTGCGGGGACTCTTTTTGTGCATGAAATATGAAATTCAGCAAATGCTATCTCAAGGATCTGGGGTGATTGTCAACAACTCCTCGATAGGAGGTTTGATTGGTTTTCCAGGGGTTTCTCCTTACATCGCGAGTAAACATGCAGTCATGGGACTGACTCGATCAGCAGCGCTCGACTATGCTAAGCAGGGCATTCGGATCAATGCGGTTAATCCTGGCTTTATTGCGACTGACATGATTGATCGCTTAGTGGATCAAGTGGGCGGCACCGCTAATGATTTAGCGTCTACAGTTCCAATGGGGCGTATGGGTCAGGCAGAGGAAATCGCTCAAGCCATCGTTTTTCTATGCTCTGATGCTGCTAGCTACATCACTGGACAGCCTTTAGTTATAGATGGCGGATTGACAACAAATTAGTCGAGACCATCACAATCAGGGCTAATTTTCGCCCACCCAACAATTTGGTTAAATCCAAGTTTTTATTCCCATCCAAGTCATCCGGTGTTGATAACCCTCAGATGAAAGAGGTAAACCTAAATAAATAGGCAGCCAAAAAACAAAGGCTGCCAGAATCACAAAGGTGATAGTGACACCGATCGCACGGAGTTCTTTGTAATCCCTGTGAAAACATTGATCTACCAGCCAAGCGATCGCTAAAAACGCAAACACCACACCCGTCATATAGTGGTAAATAAAAACACAACGAGTTACCGTCACCCAAGGTAATATATTAGCGGCATAATTTAAAACTAAGTATAAGGCAATCCAAGTATCAACAGAAAGTGGTGCAGGAGGAGAAAAACGCTTTTGCCTGATCCAAGGAATTACTAATTGCGACACCAGCATTTGTACTAAAAATAAAAGGGCGGCGACGCCAAACCACCACAGCAAGGGATTGCCCATTGCATGGACATCATAAATTACTTTCCCAGTATTTGGAGGTAAAGGCGGTCCCATCACAGGTAGCTGATCTTTTAAGCTTCGCGCCGTTCCGTAAAAATACGCCATTGGTCTAATCATCAAAGGCCACTTGTACCATGCAGCACAGTAAGGATGTACTGTGTTGGGATTACTGCCACCGAGATGTTCGTGAAATGCCAAAATTTGCTTGTGTACTTCTACAAATCCGTACCTTGTATCGAGTTGTAGGTGAGGAATCCAGATGATGCTGTAAACGACAACTGGGATAATTCCCAAATAAAAGAGAATATGAAAAATATTAAGTTGAGTTAAATTTTGTAACGGCGACAACGGTGGCAACGTTGGCAACGGATTAATAGCGGATGTAGCGGATAATTTATACTTTGGTAGTCTGACTCTAACATTTAACTTATCCGTTACATCCGTTACCTCATCCGTTGCCACCGTTGCCCTATCTATTACCCAAGCTGCTATCCAAATTAGATAAGCACCCAGCAAAAACCATAAACCATTCCACTTAGTAGCAACTGACGCACCAAAAGCAATGCCAGATAGTACTAACCAGAATGTGCGTTGCTGTCTTTGATTTGCCAATGACAATAATAAAAACCACTGCCCTAACAACCCAAAAATGACAATATACTGATTGATTAGGGCATAGCGAGACTCCACAAGAAATATGCCGTCACAAGCTGTAAACAAACCAGCAAGCAAAGCAAAGCTGCGACGATAACTTAACTGATAGGCAATTCCAGCAACGATTAAAGGAATAAATGAGCCTGAGAAGGCATTGATCCAACGATAACTTAAAGGTGATAGTATCGAACCTGTCAGCCCATTCACCTCGTTTTGCCACTCAGGAACGTGACTGCCAATCCAAATTCCGAGTGCAATGATCAATTTACCCAGGGGTGGATGACCATCAAAAAACGGGGTATGGGTGAGATAGTCATTGCCAAATTTAGCGTAATAAACTTCATCAAATACAAAAGTGTTAAACCGTCCGAGTCCCCAAAATCGTAGGGTAAGTGACAGCAAAAACACTCCAGTAATGCCAATCCAAAACCACTTTTTAGTCATTTGTCAAAGTTAGTAGTTAGTAGTTAGTAGGGGCGAACGGCCGTT
>CAZZYE010000205.1:0-7487 GCA_964658145.1 uncultured Stigonema sp. | reverse complement strand
CCAACAACTAACTATTTTCCACTTTTGCTACTTCTAGCATTGTTTTTAAAACCGAATCCGGATTAAGACTGATAGAGTCAATTCCCTGTTCTACTAAAAACTGTGCAAATTCTGGGTAATCGCTAGGTGCTTGCCCACAAATGCCGATTTTACGGTTGTGTTGTTTTGCGGCGGCGATCGCTAACTTCACCATCCGCTTTACACCTTCACTGCGTTCATCAAACAACCGCGCCACTAACGCCGAATCCCTGTCCAGTCCAAGTGTGAGCTGAGTTAGGTCATTGGAACCAATTGAGAACCCGTCAAAAACTTGTGCAAATTCCTCAGCCATTATGACATTGTTGGGCAACTCGCACATCACATAAACCTGCAAATCGTTAACCCCCTGCTTTAAACCATGTTTTGCCATTTCTGTCAACACCATCAGCCCTTCATCAGGCGTGCGACAGAAAGGAATCATGGGGATAACGTTTGTCAAACCCATGGAGTCTCTGACTCGCTTAATGGCATAACATTCTAAAGCAAAAGCTTCTCTATAGCCTTTATCATAGTAACGCGCTGCTCCTCGCCAGCCAAGCATGGGGTTTTCTTCTTCGGGTTCAAACTGTCTGCCACCTAACAAATTGGCATACTCATTACTCTTAAAATCTGACATCCGCACGATGACTGGTTTAGGATAAAATGCCCCAGCAATCCTACCGATTCCTTGAGCTAATTTATCGACAAAATACTGGGGTTTGTCATCGTAAAGTGCAGTAATTTCGGCAATTCTGGCTTTAACAAATTCATCCTCTAACTCGTTAAAGTGAATTAAAGCCATTGGATGGGTCTGGATGTAGTTGGCAATGATAAACTCTGTCCGCGCTAAACCGACTCCATCGCAGGGAATAGCAGACAAACTGAAAGCTTCCTGAGGATTACCCACATTCATTAAAATTTGGGTGCGGGTGCGAGGTAAGTTATCTAGCTGAACTTCTTGGACTTCAAAAGGCAACAATCCCGCATAAACTCTTCCTTCTTCCCCTTCGGCGCAAGAAACTGTTACCTCTTGTCCATTTTTCAAGATTTCTGTGGCATTACCGCATCCCACAATTGCTGGTACACCCAATTCTCGTGCAATAATCGCTGCATGACACGTGCGTCCACCTTGGTTGGTGATAATCGCACTTGCTTTTTTCATAATTGGTTCCCAGTCAGGATCGGTTCTATCTGTTACCAAAACTTCCCCTGCTTTGAACTGCTCGATTTTGTTGGCATTTACAATTAGGTGTGCTTTGCCTTGACTTATAGCTTCTCCAATAGCGCGACCTGTGATTAAAGGGAGAGGACTGTGGAGATTAGGGGTTGAGGTGTGGGCAAATTTTTCCCCACTTCCTACTCCCCATTCCCCAATCCCTGATAGGCGATAACTCTTCAAGATATGCTGCCCTTTCTGGGATTGCACTGTTTCAGGACGTGCTTGCACGACAAATAGTTCGTTAGTAATGCCGTCTTTTGCCCACTCAATATCCATCGGGGTGTAGGTATTGTGGACTTGGGAATAATGGTCTTCAATCAAGCACGCCCACTGCGCTAGTTGCAAAATTTCATCATCAGTCAGGGCAAATTTGCCTCTTTCATTGAGAGAGACTGGCACATTTTTGGTGAATTTAGAGCCGTCGTCATAGACCATTTTGAGTTCTTTGCTGCCCAATCTTTTATCGATTATTGGGCGAAATCCTGCTTTTAAAGTAGGCTTAAAAACATAATATTCGTCTGGGTTGACAGTTCCTTGGACAACATTTTCTCCTAAGCCATAGGCAGCTGTGATCAGTGCAGCATTTTGGAAGCCTGTTTCTGTTTCAATTGAGAACATTACCCCAGAGGATGCTAAGTCAGAACGTACCATTTTTTGTACGCCAACAGCGAGGGCAACGCTAAAGTGGTCAAATCCCTTGATTTGGCGATAAGAAATGGCGCGATCGGTAAATAGGGAAGCAAAGCAGCGATGACAGGCTGCTAAAACTCCTTCAACACCAGTGACGTTAAGGTAAGATTCTTGCTGTCCGGCAAAACTGGCATCGGGGAGGTCTTCAGCGGTGGCGCTGGAGCGTACTGCTACATCTACTACATACTTATCTGGCTGGTGTATAATTTTATTGGAGTGTGGGTCTAAATCTTTATCAGTGATTGAAACACATAAGGCTTGGTAGGCTGTGATGATTGCATCCCGCAATGGATCGGGAAATGGTGTATGTAGTAGTAGCGATCGCGCCTTTTTACCTCGCTCTCGTAAATTTTTTACATCTTCAACATCTAGGTCAGAAAAGAGTTCACGCAGCTTGGACTCTAACCCAGCTGATTGGATAAAATAGCGATAGGCATAAGCAGTGGTGGCGAACCCGTTGGGAATATTCACGCCTTTGGGCTTGAGTTGTTGAATCATTTCCCCCAAGGATGCATTCTTGCCCCCAACTAGGGGTATATCAGCAATGCCCACTTGATCAAACCAGAGGACGAGCGATCGCTCTACGTCAGAATTAGACAAAGTACTTTGAGCTATTGTAACCATTTTCACTTAACCTCACTGGTAGATTTTCTGATGTCTAATTTGTAATTTACTGCATATTTCATTTAGGATCAGCGATCTAAGTTTCAACGAAGACATTACCTGCTTCTTGTATAACTTATATTCAGGAGGGCGAAAATCAGGAGTTTCCGCAGTTTGGGTGGGTTAATGCAAGGTTTGCTCTATTAGTCAAGATTAAAAAGTCAATTTTTAACAAAAGTTTAGATTAGAAACTTTTGACTATGGACTATAGTCCATTGCTAAACTACCCATGGGCACTATCCGTCTATTATTACTCTTAAACCATTGACAGAGGGAGTCATCATGGGCAAGTACGACAAGATTTTTAATTCAGAAAAGTCTTTAGAAGAATCACTTAAGCCAGAAGAAGCGGTGGCGGCGATCGCAGTTGTCACTGCCGTTGCTGATTCTTCGTTAGATGATGTAGATGTAGAACTTTTAGCAGATATAATCTGGGGATTCGAGGTATTTGAAGATTACTCAGATGACGATTTGTTGGAGTTGGTTGATAAACTCCTAGTCATTGCTGAGGAAAAGGGACTGGGAGCGCTGTTTAACACCGCTAATGAATCCCTTGTAGAAGATCTCGTTCGGGATGCTTACGCTGCGGGGGTAAGCGTACTTGTAGATGAAGAAGAGCTGCTGGTTCCGAAGGGGAAAATGTCTTTGCTCAAAAAGCTACAGGAAGCTTTGGAAATTAAGGATGAACAAGCAAAGGAAATTCTAGACGAGGTCATAACCGCCTTTGAAGAAGCAGAAGATGAATACGAAGAAGACGACGATGAAACAGTACTAGAAGACGATAGCCTGGAAATGTATGAGTCCCCTTTGGGTAATTTTATCGTCCCAATTCCGGTTGATCCCCAGCACGGTGGTAGGGTTCAGAGTCAAGAAGGGGTAGTAGGTTTCTCTGATGATTTTGGCACTTTGCTGAGAATCGATTATTATCCTATACCTCTTGAACAGGTGGAGGATATGCAATCGGTTAGAGAGGAAGAATATCTTCGCTCAATTCTGTTAAATAAATATGTACCTCAGGCGATTGTTGCCAATTTACCACAGGCTTCCGTAGAGTATACGGAATATCTGCCAGACACATTGGAGGGATCTTACTTTGCGTTAATCAATATGCCCGAAGGTTCATCGATTTCCAAGACAGGCAACAATGGCACTGCTAGCAGGTTGAATGCGTACCGAGGGCTGCTCGCTTTTGCTGAAGGCAATTTTTTATACATTGCCAGTAATCAGCGCAGCTTTTTTGACGGGGAAACTCCCACTACTCCTAAAGCAGAAGCCGAGGGTATCAAGCAAAAGATTTTAGAGTTTGTTGATTCTATCGAGTTCACTTAGTCTTAAGTTAGCTTTCGCGTTATGTAGAGACGTTGCATTGCAACGTCTCTACATATCCACACAATGACAGTAAAATATGAATGTGCAACATGGAGTCTAAAGACCAATGTTTGAAAATCACCCGATCATCAGCATCTCTCCTGAAGTGATGAGCGGCACTCCAGTTTTTATTGGTACGAGAGTTCCTGTGCAGACTCTTTTCGATTATTTAAAAGCGGGAGAGTCAATTGATGATTTTTTAGATGGATTTCCAACTGTTACTAAAGAGCAGGCGATCGCGCTGTTGGAAGAAGCAGGAAAACTTCTTGTTGACAGGGTAGCATAAAATGAAGCTCCTATTGGATGAGTGTATTGACCGCAAGCTAGCGAGAGAGTTTGTTGACTGCGAGGTGAAAACAGTTCCACAGATGGGATGGGCTGGAATTAAGAATGGTCATTCGTCAGAATCAATCAGTGGGGATTCAAACCCGCCACCTTGAAGCACCACGCGAAATCATTGATGAGCGCTCCGTGCTTAAACCCCAAGATTCATCTGCCCTTCTCCTGTCGGAGACGCTACGCGAACGGGTTCACCAGTCGCTCTTGGGGGTTTCCCCCAAGACCGCGCTGGTTCACCAGTCGCTTAACCTTTAACTGAATTCTGGCTTCTGACTCCTGAATTCTTGTTGATAAACTTAGCACACCAGTCAAAAAAAATAATTAAATGCTAAAAAGTTATGAAGCGATTTATGAAAATGGCCGTGTAATATGGTTGACAGAGCAGCCGGAGGTTAGCTCAGCTCGCATTATTGTGACTGTTCTGGTAGAGAATGTTCCTAATGTAGTTCCTCACAAGCGTCGTATTCCTCCTGCTTCAATGGCTAGCAAAGTTAAAATTTTCGGTGATATTGTCAGTCCTATTGTGGATGAAGAGGACTGGCAATGTCTGAAGTAATTGTTCTCGACACTCATATTTGGCTGTGGTTTATTAATGCAAACGTAGATCAATTTCCGTCGCATTGGCTCGCTCAAATAGAGGCTGCTCCTCAAGGAACGCGTTTCTCCAGTATCTTGTTATGAGGTCGCTTTGGCTCATAACCGTGGTCGAATAGAGTTACCATCTACAGCTACTGAATGGTTTCAAGGAGCGCTAACAACTGTAGGTATAGAGCTATTTCCTGTCACCGAGGTGATTGCAGCTCGTGCTGTTGACTTATCGCCTGTTCATAAAGATCCTTTTGATCGGCTGATTATTGCGACAGCACTGGTTTATGGAGCAAAGCTAGCCAGTATTGATGGTTTGTTCTCTCGATATTCAGAACTTGATGACTGCTTGATGAAGTGAATGCGAGGCGAGCGTGAATGGGGTCAAATAAGCAGTGGTGCTCTAAGTTACGTTAAGGAACGATCGCCCACTTTCAATATCCTGATCACATATTATGTCAAAATCGCTCCACCCATTAACCGCTCATTCCGATACTTTAACTCTTCTTTCATCAAATACCAACGTTCCAAACTTGCATCTATCTCTATCACCTTCTCTGCTGCTTGCCGCGCCAAAATTAACACTTCCTCATCTTCCAGTAAACTCGCCAATGTAAAATCTGGCACTCCAGATTGACGAGTTCCCAACACCTCACCAGGACCGCGAAAACGCATATCCATTTCCGAAATGAAAAAGCCATCCTGCGACTGTTCCAACACCTTCAGCCTAGCTTCCGCATCAGGGCTTCTGGAACTACTCATCAACAGACAATAGGACTGAGCTGCACCACGACCGACACGCCCCCGCAGTTGGTGCAACTGAGATAAACCAAATCTTTCAGCATTTTCAATGAGCATGACTGTTGCATTAGGCACATCAACACCCACTTCAATAACGGTGGTGGAAACCAATATTTGCGTGTTGTTATCCCGAAATTTGTTAATCGCTTCGTCTTTTTCAGCAGAACTCATGCGACCGTGAAGCAACCCTACTTGAAACTCCGGAAAAATGCTTTCCTGTAACTTTTGATGCTCCTCGACAGCCGATCGCGCTTCCAGTTTTTCCGATTCTTCTACCAGTGGCAAAACTACATAAACTTGACGTCCTTGGGCAATTTCCCGCCGGATCAGATCGTAAGCATTGGTACGTTCCTGAGCCGAAAGCACCGTTGTCTGAATCTTTTGCCGTCCTGGTGGTAACTCATCAATTTGACTCACATCCAAATCCCCATGTATTGTCAGCGCCAGTGTCCGAGGAATGGGAGTTGCTGTCATCGTTAACACATGGGGTTGCTCGCCTTTTTGCTGCAAACGCGCTCGTTGCTCCACCCCAAAGCGATGTTGCTCGTCAATAACTACCAAACCCAAACGCTGAAAGTTAACCGGGTCTTGAATTAAGGCATGAGTCCCCACTAAAAGCGGCAATTCACCAGTTTCTAGCTGAGCATGAATTTGTCGCCGTTTTGCCGTTTTTGTGGAACCAGTCAGTAATTCCACTGGCAGGTACAGGAGATTAAACCAGCTCACTAACTTGCGGTAATGCTGCTCTGCCAAGACTTCTGTAGGAGCCATCAGTGCTGCTTGGTAGCCAGATTGAATGGCAGCAAGGATGGCAATTACGGCTACAACTGTTTTACCAGAACCTACATCCCCTTGCACAAGACGATTCATGGGTACGGATTTTTGCAAGTCGTTGAGGATGTCGTTGAGAACTCTAGTTTGAGCACCAGTAAGTTGAAACGGCAGTATCTCATAAAATTTTTCCACCAGCTCACCTCTAGAGGCAAGAATGGCGCTTGTTTGAATTTGCCGTGCTTTATGCTGACGCTGGAGTAACCCGAGTTGCAGGTAGAAAAATTCATCGAAAACAAGGCGGCGACGGGCAACTTGTAGGGTGGCGTTGTCTGTGGGAAAGTGGATGTTAGCGATCGCATCCTTCAACTCCATCAAACCATACTTACTCCGCAAACCGCTCGGCAGGGGGTCTTTGAGGTGAACACAGGAAGGTAAGGCTGCAATTACCGCTTGTCGAACTATATCTGCCCCTATTCCCTCTGTTAAGGTATAAATTGGCACTACCCTACCAATAATCTGCGACTCAATCGGATCTCCTGGATTTGCCAAAACTTCCAGTTCTGGATCTTCTAGCACCACACCGTATTTACTTTCTTTCACCAACCCACAAGCCGCCACAATTGCACCTTCTGGGTAGCGACGCTTTAAACTTTCTTGCCAAGCGCGACTAGTAAAACGTGTACCGGCGAAAAATCGGCTAATTTTGATTTGACCTGTTTTGTCCCGCAACTGCAACTCTAGAATCAATAGTTTTTTGTTGCGGGGGCTAAGAAAGCAATTACAACGCTTCACCTTTGCCACTATCGTCACCGTCTCACCCGCCTGCAACTCCTGAATGTTCACCAGACGAGCATAGTCAATATGGTCACGGGGATAATAAAAAAGTAGGTCCCGCACTGTATATAACCCCAGACGCGCCAACTTTTCGGCTTTTCGTACTCCTATTTCTGGTAAATCGCTAAGTTTTTGGTCGATTTGGGGAGCAAGTCTCCGACTTACCTCAGCAACGATAGGAGATTTTGGGAGTGGG
>CAZZYE010000204.1:0-10118 GCA_964658145.1 uncultured Stigonema sp. | reverse complement strand
CCCTTAAAAAGGGGGGCTTTTTCCCCCCTTTTTAAGGGGGGTTAGGGGGGATCAAGCCTTAAGTGAACCGTATTGCGTTATACCTCGATTATTAACCCTGGTTGAACTACCGTTGTAATTTCTCATCTTAAACTACTGGATTCCTACAGCTTGAGCAGTAGCGCTCAGCATAGAGACAGCTTGAGCAGTCGCGCTCAGCATCGCGGGATCAATTGAAATGCCTAACCCCTCAGCTACACGACGACCATAGGAAACATCTGCCCGGAAGAAGTGGCAAAGTTGACGCATCTGGATATCTTGCCTTGCCTGACTGAGACTGCCGACGATGTTTTGAACAAGACGTTCCTGCTGATCGTTTGTCTGTAACCGATAGAGATCGCCTGCTTGGGTGTAATCGTCGTTTCCTTCACGATGATCGTAACGATCAACGGCGACATCACCCAGACGCATGGCGGGCTCTGCATAGGCTGGATTTTGTTTGGGCGTACCCTCAGCACTATTGGGTTCATAGTTAGGAACGCTACCGCCGTTGTTTCCCAACGCCATGAAGCCATCTCGCTGGTGATGCATCACTGGGCATTTAGGCTGGTTGACTGGCAGTTGCTGATAGTTACCACCTAGGCGATACCGTTGAGCATCTGGGTAAGACATGAGGCGACCTTGAAGAACTTTGTCTGGAGAGAAACTGACGCCACTGACTACAGCACTGGGGCTAAAAGCAGCTTGTTCAACTTCAGCAAAATAATTCTCAGGGTTACGATTAAGCTCCAGAATTCCGACTTCGATTAAAGGATAGTCTCCTTGCTTCCAAACTTTCGTCAAGTCAAAGGGATTGTCTGCATGTTTTGACGCTTGCTCATCTGTCATCACCTGAATACACACGCGCCACTTGGGATAGTCACCATGTGCGATCGCTTCAAAAAGATCGCGAGTCGCATGGTCGGGATCTTCTCCCTTCAGCTTGGTGGATTCCTCCGAGGTCAAGGTTTGATGCCCTTGCAAAGTCTTAAAGTGAAATTTGCACCAGACGCGATCGCCCTGAGCATTAATCAAACTGAAGGTATGGCTACCGAAGCCGTCCATGTTTCGATAGGTTTTCGGAATTCCCCGATCTGAAAAGAGAATCGTTACCTGGTGGAGCGATTCTGGACTGAGTGACCAGAAATCCCACATTGCATTATGGTCTTTGCAATTGGTTTGGGGATTGCGCTTTTGAGTATGGATGAAATCAGGAAACTTGAGCGGGTCGCGGATGAAGAAAACAGGGGTATTGTTGCCGACGATATCCCAGTTGCCCTCTTCAGTGTAAAACTTGACGGCAAAGCCTCTTGGGTCACGTTCGGCATCTGCTGAACCCTTTTCTCCTCCAACTGTAGAAAAGCGAAGGAGAACTTCCGTTTTCTTACCAATCTCAGAAAAAAGTTTGGCTTTGGTATAGCTCTTAATATCATGAGTCACTGTAAAAGTACCGTAAGCAGCAGCACCTTTGGCATGAACAACGCGCTCAGGGATACGTTCCCGGTTGAAATGAGCCAGCTTTTCCAGCAAGTGAAAATCCTGTATTAATACAGGTCCACGCGATCCGGCAGTCAGTGAGTTCTGGTTATCGGCAACGGGGATACCGTCAGCAGTTGTCAATTTTTGGGGTTCAGTCATGGGTAAAGAAGTTCTCCATTAAGTGAAGGAAGATTGCCCTGCTTGACATTTTGGTCAGCTGACAAGCAGGCGATCGTTGATAGAGCGCAATAAGTCGTAGTCAAACCGAGTTCATATATAAATCATACTCGGCATGACTACAATTCGCAACAAAATTGTTTAGGATCTTTGGGCACACTTATGGGGGTGACAAACAAGCCTAATTCACAAAAAAGCTTATTTGTCAACCCCATCCCATGACAAAAAATCCCGTGAAATCTGGGTTAGGGTGAAATTAGAATCATTTGTATTCGTCATACTGGTTGTAGCGATCGCTTGAATTTCAAGACAATCGCTACTTGCTACTCGCTGTCAATTTTCAACATCTCCGAATAATCTTGCCGCCTCGTTAGGATTGACACGAATAACCTGTTGGTAAAAGTTATCCACATATTTTAAAAAGTTAATTTTTGAAGTTTTAGGTTTATACTTTTCTGAAAAATACTTTAACTTTTCTAGGTAATCAGAGTTATTAATTGACATAAAACCGAAACCAAAATTACCACAGTAAGACTTAAAATCATTAAATGATGATGAATTTAAATATTTGGGTGATGACAGTATCCAGCCATACCCAAAACCATTGTATAAGAACTCTCCTTCCTCATCTTGCAACACATCTAACAACTTTTGGAAATCATAAAAAGATAAACCTGTCGTTGGTTCATCTATTAAATAAAGTGTCTTACCCGTAGCGCAACGCGATAGTTCTGTAGATAACTTCACCCGTTGCGCTTCACCATTGACTGAGTTTTTTCGGTTACAGACTTCAGTCATACCAGGATTTGAGAAGGCGAGGATGATTTATTTACCTGCGTTCGTTCGGCAATTTTGCGGGCAAGCACCTCAAAATCGTGGTAGGCACTTTTAACAACCGCAAAATGAGTACCTATAATCCCGTCAGCAGGTTTTAGTTGGAATATAGGCTTGTTCGCTTCCAGTGCCATAAACATTAGACTCTGGTAGTTCTTAAGCAACGCCAAACAATTAGGATCATCCGCGAGCGAAATATTACCATCTCCTGGTTTATTCAATACTGCCTCTCGATAAACCTTTGGTATACGAGTGAGCAAATTTTGGTAAGTTTTTGCAGGACGGTCGAATCGCACAGAGTGTTGTAAGACAACATAACCAATATGTTCCATCTTACCGAGAGGAAGTTTTATATCTGTGATTAAGTTTTTGTTTTCTAGTCTTTCTTGCCACTGTTTTCGCCAATCCTGCAATGTGATACCGAGGCTAGTTAAGGCTTTGAGGGCAAAGAAGTCTAAGGAAAGTGGAACAACAATGTAATCTGCTGCAATTATTGCTGCACGGTTAATCGCCCCTAAACTGGGAGCTAAATCCATCAAGATAATATTGGCTTGATGGGCTACAGCTGCATTCTGCACGAGGTTCCAGAAGGCAGATATCATTAGCTTTTGAGTTTCCTGTCGATGATTATCTTGTGTATACAAACAAGTTGACCACGATTCTGCCAGATGACTCTCCATCTGAAAAAGTTCTATATCACCAACTAGAAGAGCTAACTGATCTGTAACAAGCTCTAAATGTGGATCAGATATATCGCCCAGTCCCTGGAGCAGTGGTAACACGCTACCATAAATAGTATTTCGCTGTTTCCCTTCTAACCAGAGTTCTTCGAGGCGATCCTCACCCAGAAAAAGCATAGATAGATTAGCTTGAGGGTCTAAATCAGCGACGACTACCCGATACCCTAGTTCGCTATACATCCATGCCAAGTGATACACCAAGGAGGTTTTACCAACACCTGCTTTGTTATTAAAAAAAGCAATAATGGTGGTGTTCATGGTCTTTTCTTGAGGATGACTAACAAATAGCTGTCTTCAACATTGAACTCCACTGGCGGGTTGCCGTTCTTCTGAAGTTGCTGTCGCGCAAGTTGAATTCCTACCCCAAAACGCTGAACATAGCCAAGATTTTTCATTGCTTCGGCTAGGTGAGGATTTCGATAGTCTGTTATGCCTGGTTGTCCAAAGTTTTGCCGATTTACCTGACCGAAGGGACCACCGGGATTTTGAATTTCGATGCGGTCATTGAACCAAGTAATCCGCACTGGCGCATTTGTCCCTTCATAAGTCCGGTGCATGACAGCATTTCTGGCTAGTTGTTGTAGGGCAACTATTGGATAATCAGGTTGTTTTAGCTCAATTGGTTGTGCAGTGATGTCTGTTGCTACGGAAATATGTACGCTCAAAGTTTCGTCAAGTATCCGCAATATATCAGGAAGCGGACCGCCGATTTCTTTTTGATCTTTAATTGGGTCAGTTAACTCACCGCCATCAATGCGAAGAAATTGAATATAGGCACAAGGAACGAATTGTCTTGGGTCATTGCCCACTACTAGCACACCCAAGATAGTTGGTTGAAGCAACGGCTTAACTGTTGCAAATCGCATTGCTGCAAGTTGTTGCTCAACCGAACGTTGATTTTCTTCAAGAATTTCGATGGCTAAGGAAGAGGGTAAATAAACTCGACGAAACAGATCTAAATTTAGGTCATCCAAACTGGCGGATGCTAGGGGTTGAAGGTCGAAAGGTAAGTCCTTTGACCGTCTTTTCTCAGCTAGACGACGTTCTTCTTCTGCTGTAGCAGTTGCCCTGCGAGGACCAACCCGTACCCACACACGTCCATTAAAGCGCACAGGTGGAGCGTCTGATGGTTCCACAATTACAACTGCCAGTTCACATCCGCAGATAGTTCGTTTTTGGACAATCATTGATGGGAAAGGCAAGATGTTCCCATCCGATCGCATACCAGAAAGCGTTAGCAACAGCTTATCATCGATTACAAGGTTGGCACAGCTACCATTATCATTGATGCCAATAAACAAGACTCCTGGTTTTTGGTGGTTTGGCAAGTCATTGGCAAATGCACAAATCGCCTCACAAAGCTTTCCTTTATCAGAAATTGAAGCCTTACGTTCCACCCGATCTGATTCTAGGTCTTTCAGGAGAACTTCCAATTCCTCATCATTCATTGATTTGTCCTTCCCAGACCAATTCACCTAACTATATAGTAGTTGTCTGTTGCCGATACTGCTGTAATTGAGTGTCACTGTTATATTAGGCTTATACTTAGGTAAACAAAATGGAAAAGGTAGTCACTTTAGAGGAAGCTTTAGTATTGGTCAAGCAGCTGTCGCTGGTTGACAAAGTACGCTTGATTGAGCAGGTTGCCCCCCAAATTGAAAGAGAATTGACAACTGCTCAACCTAAACCGAGAAAGTCTTTGAGAGGGCTGTGGCGGGGTAGCGATATCACCGAGTCAGACATTGCTGAAGTGAGGCAGCAAATGTGGGAAAAGTTCCCCCGTGAGGATGTTTGATGTCTGATGTGGTAACGGATACTCATGCCCTAATTTGGTATTTGGAAAATAGTTCTCGCCTTAGTCCTGCGGCTAACCTGGCTTTTGATAGGTGCGACAAAGGAGAGATTGTAATTTACATTCCAACGATTTGCATAGTAGAAATTGTGTATTTACAAGAAAGAGGACGCATATCGGCGGATATGAAGGCGCAGCTAGAAGCTGGATTAATGGCTGGGACTAGTGGGATGGTTCTAGCTAATCTTACATCTGAGGTGGTTGATGCATTAGCCACAATACCGCGAGATCGTGTTCCTGATATGCCTGACAGGATTATCGCAGCTACTGCTATACATCTGGGTTTACCCCTAATTAGTAAAGACAGCAGGATGCCTTTATCTGGGGTGAGCATTATCTGGTAGAATGCGAATCTAACAATTGTGTAGACACGGAGCGTCTTGACGTTAGACATCGCGTAGGAGCAGCAATGGAACAAGTTAGTATTCCCAAACAAGCTATAGAAGTAACCAAAGCAAATACTTGTAGCACAAACCAGAGCGATCGCACAATTTGAGTCAATTAAGCGCAAGCCTCGTAACAGCGAAGTCTAACGCGCAGTTTTCAACGATATGTTAAAAGTTTCGGTGCGTTACGTTTCACGCGAAGCACTAAATCATATAGAGGAAACGCGAAATGGTTTACTGTTTGACGAGAGGAGGGCAGATATTAAAACATCTTGGAACGAGTTGTTGAGCAAGTTGCTCAACTTTTGGGTTAAAGTCACAATAAGACTTTCCGCCGTTGCGTGGGGGTTCATAAAAAGCGAGCTTTTTACCCCTACAATGGATATATGAAGCTACAGACCATTCTGATCATTGTTGGACTTATAGCGATTCCTGTCATCGGATTTGGAGCCTATAGTGCTATGTCTGCCCCGCTACCCATTGGGTTTCCACCACCTACCCCTGCTGGTAAGATCGAAATTAAGCATTACCCAGCTTATCGTTCTGGCACCTATATATATAACGGACAACTCAGTCAGGCGGCAAACGCTGCTTTTGAACCTTTATACCGTCATATCAGCTCAAACAATATTCCGATGACGGCACCAGTGGAAACCCGCTACCCCATCATCACCTTACAGGAAGGACAAAGCGGTAGAGCTGATGAGGTTGGTCAAGCTGAAGTATCCTTCTTGTACCGTGACAAAGACGTCCATCCACAAAATGTAGCTCAGGGCATTCAAGTAGAAGATCATCCAGCAATGACAGTGGTGAGTATTGGTCTTCAAGGTGCTTACACTTTCACAAGCTATCAACAGAACCTAGAGCGCCTGCGCGAATGGCTGAGACAACATCCTCACCACACAGTTTCTGGTCCACCTCGTCGTTTTTTCTACGATTCGCCGTTTACGCCAGATGCGCTCAAGTTTAGTGAAGTCCAAATTCCAATCAAGTGAGCAGGGCAAATGCATCTAACATTAGTCTTGACAAAAACCTTAGTTAATGACCAAACGCTGATAATCAGATTGTAGGGGCACAACATTGTTCATTAGTGTCTACTTAAGAAAAAATGGGCGGTTGAAACCGCATCTACACAGGCAAAACCTGCCTTCGCAGGTTTCAAAACCTTTAATTTTTCATTAGTCCGCGCAGGCGGACTTTGTTTGTGTAGCCGCGAATTCCATTCGCTAGGGCTTAAGTTGACACCAATGAACAATGTTGTGCCCCTACCGTATATTGCATCCAAACGAAAAGCCCTATAGTATTTCAAAGAAAACGGTGAGGAATCACACAAATTGTAGGGGTGGTCTGAATCCAGGACTGCCCTTTGGTCACGTGGGCATAGGGCATAAGTCCAATATGTCTTGACGTTGGATGCAACGTCAAGACACGTGTAAAATCTCCACTGCCCCTACTTGAACCGTATTGATTTTTCACTAAGGTGCAACAGCTACTGCTGGATACTGCTGCAACACCTGCTTTAAATACTGCCCAGTATACGAACTTGGATTTTCTGCCACTTCCTCAGGCGTACCCACAGCAATAAGTTCTCCCCCTTTATCGCCACCTTCTGGTCCCAAATCTACTACCCAATCCGCACACCTAATCACATCTAAATTGTGTTCAATCACCAAAATAGAATTACTTTTATCTACCAACCGTTGCAACACATCTAACAACTTGTGGACATCATAAAAAGATAAACCTGTCGTTGGTTCATCTATCAAATAAAGTGTCTTACCCGTAGCCCGACGTGATAGTTCTGTGGCTAATTTCACTCGTTGCGCTTCACCACCAGATAATGTTGTCGCTGGTTGTCCAAGCTGAATATAACCCAACCCAACATCCACCAAAGTTTGTAGTCTACCCACCGCTTTAGGAATATTTGTAAAAAACTCCAAACTCTCCTCAACTGTCATGTTGAGAACATCAGAAATAGACTTATCTTTGTACTTTACCTGCAAAGTTTCACGATTGTATCTCGCACCTTTACAAACTTCGCACTGTACATAAACATCAGGCAAAAAATTCATTTCAATGACGTTCACACCCTGTCCACTACAAGCCTCACAACGTCCGCCTTTGACATTAAATGAAAATTGCCCTGGTTTATAACCCCTTGCTTTGGCTTCTACTGTTTGGGAAAACACATCTCGAATCACATCGAAAACGCCTGTGTAAGTCGCTGGGTTAGAACGCGGTGTCCTACCAATAGGGGATTGATCAATGACAATTGCTTTATCAATAGCATTCAATCCCTGAATTCCATCTATCTCTTTAGGAAAAGGAACTTTCCGGGTAAGATGATGTTGCAGTGCGGGGTAAAGTAATTCATTAATTAGGGTAGACTTACCAGAACCAGAAACACCAGTGACAGCCACAAGCTTACCCAAAGGTATTTCCACATTTATATTTTTGAGATTATTACGGTAGGCATTTTCAATAACCAGACTACGCCCATTTCCTTCTCTGCGTTCTCCTGGAGTTGGAATCACCCGCCGTCCTGACAAATACTCACCCGTCAGCGACCTTTCCGCCGCCAGCAACGTCTGTAAATCACCTTGGGCGACAATCTCTCCCCCACGAACACCCGCACCAGGACCAATATCAACAATGTGGTCAGCAGCCCGAATAGTTTCCTCATCATGCTCTACCACAATTAAAGTATTACCCAGATCGCGCAATCTGGTTAAAGTTCGCAGCAACCGCCCATTATCTCGTTGATGCAAACCAATACTCGGTTCATCTAAAACATACAAAACCCCAGTTAACCCAGAACCAATTTGAGTTGCTAAACGAATTCGTTGCGCTTCCCCACCCGAAAGCGTCATCGCTGGACGGTCAAGCGTCAGGTAATCCAATCCCACATCCAACAGAAATTGTAACCTAGCTTTGATTTCTCTAAGTACCAAATCAGCAATTTGCAACTGGCGATCGCTCAACTTAAACTTTTCAATCCTCTCCCGACTCTCCCGAATCGATACCCCAGTCAAATCCAAAATCCGGTACTGTCCCAACCGCACCGCCAACGCCTCCGGTTTCAATCGCTTCCCCTCACACACCGGACACGGCTGATCAACCAAAAACTGCTCCAACCTTTGCTTCATCAACTCCGAAGCCCCCTCATACTGCCTTTGCAATATAGGAAGCACCCCTTTAAACTCTTCCCTTGGCGTCTTGGCGGTTCCATACAAAACCACCCCCCGCTGATCCTCAGTCAACTGACTCCACAACGTCTGTAACTCAAACCCATAACTTTGCCCCACCTTATACAGCAACTCCAAATAATAAGAATTCTCCTTATCAGACCAAGGAGCAATTGCTGAATACACAGGCGCTTCCGGATCGGGTACCACCAACTCCGGCGAAAACCTTCTTAAACTCCCAAGCCCATGACAATGGGGACAAGCACCATAAGGAGAATTAAACGAAAACAAGCGCGGCGATAATTCCTCCATCACCGCCCCATGTTCTGGACAAGCAAAATTCTCCGAAAATACCAATTCTTGTTCAGTGTTAGTTGTTGGTGGGGTTGTATCTGGTGGAGTAAATAAGATTACTGCAATTCCATTTGACTGCTTAAGACACGTAGAAAGAGAATCGACCAAACGCTCTTGAATACTAGACTTTTTTACGAGGCGGTCAATCACCACCTCTATTGTGTGAGTAAAATTTTTATCTAAATCAATGGCATCAGACAACTCTCGCACCTCGCCATTTACCCGTACCCGCACAAAACCGAGTGAAGCAAGACTCGATAAAAGTTTGCTGTGAGTACCTTTTTTGCCGCGAACAACAGGGGCGAGGATTTGAAAGCGGGTGCGATCGGGTAGTTCCATAATGCGATCGCACATCTCATCTATTGTTTGAGGTGCGATACAGCGATCGCATATCGGACAATGGGGTTCACCCGCCCGTCCAAACAGCAGCCGCAGATAGTCGTAAATCTCCGTCACCGTACCCACAGTCGAACGGGGATTATGGGAGGTAGACTTTTGATCGATGGAAATCGCCGGACTTAAACCCTCAATCGCCTCGACATCAGGCTTATCCAACTGTCCTAAGAATTGCCGCGCATAGGCACTTAGTGATTCCACATAGCGGCGTTGCCCTTCGGCAAAGATGGTGTCAAATGCCAGGGAAGATTTGCCAGAACCAGAAACACCAGTGAACACAATTAGGCGATCGCGTGGCAATTCCAAGTCAATATTTTTCAGATTATGCTGCCTAGCACCCCGAATGCGGATGGTATTTTGGCTATTCTGGTTGGGGTGCGGAAGATGTCCGTTTAAGGATTCGGCGATCGAGGTGTTTGACATATCGGCTTGGCTGAGAAACAGGAGCGGCGCGAAACAGTTCTTAATAATATCACCGTTGCCCTTATAATAGTAGAACAATAGTACTGTTTTAGGTGGCGATCGCACCTCTCTATATATAGATATCGCCTTGAGTTATGCTAACTTTGAGATATTGAGTTGAGATGGCAACAGAAGTTGCAAGATTTGCCAACTCCATCTCAATCGAAAGTGCTCAATGTGTGATAAAAAAAGGGAACTCTTAACGGGGAACAGGGAACAGGAAAAGAAAAAAAAT
>CAZZYE010000203.1:0-10133 GCA_964658145.1 uncultured Stigonema sp. | reverse complement strand
CCTGTTCCCTGTTCCCTTCTTCGGTCACTATCACAACATAACGAGGAGAACCAATTTGTACAGTTAAAATAAACGAATACAGTAGCTCTGGTCAGGCAAGTTCATAACCTGACAGATAAGTTTTTTCTTAAGTAATTTCATGCAAAATCAAGTGTCAGATAATAACTCTAGCCAAAAACCCGATAACTCCTGGATTACAGAACTAGCTAGAACGATTGTGTTAAGCATTGTGCTAGCCTTAGGAATTCGCACCTTTGTTGCTGAAGCTCGTTGGATTCCCTCGGGTTCCATGGAACCAACCCTGCATGGCACTCCAAACCAGTGGGAAGCAGATAAGATCATTGTCGATAAGTTAAGTTATAAATTTTCCGATCCACAGCGGGGAAACATAGTAGTATTTTCGCCTACAGAAGAACTACAAAAGGAACAATACCAAGATGCCTTTATTAAGCGTGTGATTGGCTTACCCGGAGATAAGGTAGAACTCAAGGGTGGCAAAGTTTATATCAACAACAAACTCCTTCCAGAAAATTACCTTGCTCCCCAACAGCGCACAGTAATTGATGTTTGCAACTCAGGACAGCAACCGCCTTTCCTGTCCCATGCTCAGACTATACCCCCCAACTCATACTTGGTTTTAGGAGATAACCGTAATAGTAGTTACGATAGCCGTTGCTGGGGTGTTGTCCCTCGTCAGAATATCATCGGTCGTGCAGTACTTCGCTTTTGGCCGCTAAATCATCTTGGGGGAATTGATAAAGCGCCGCTGTATCCACCAAAGTAATTTCTCCCTTACGGGTTTATTTTTGACACCCACTTAAGAGCGTTAATGTCGTAGGAGGCTGAACCTTATTTACTAGACATCATAAGACATCTTTCAACAATTCCTGCTTCATCCAGCCGGGTCGGCCACGTTACTGTCCACAGGCATCTAATTTCGGATGGTTCCCACCCTACTACTTACATATTCTTCTGAAACTTGAGCTAGGTTTAGCGCTGCATGCAAGTCCCTATCTTCAATGTGGTTGCATTGAGGATTGGGACAAACAAATGTTCTATCTGACAGCTTTAGACTATCATTTTTCTGTTTGCACATCCTGCATTGCTTAGAAGAAGGATACCATCTGTCTACAATATCAAGCTTAGTTCCAAAAATTGAAGCTTTGTATTGCAGTTGACGGCGAAACTCATAGAATCCCAGATCGCTTACGGCTGAGGACAGCTTAGAATTTGCTATCATGCCCTTTACGTTTAAGTCCTCTATTCTTACATGCGCGTACTTTTTACATATTTTGGTTGTCGATTTGTGTAAAAAGTCTTTACGCTTGTTGGCTATTTTCTGATGACGACGTGCTAACTTCCGGAAGTATTTTTTAGCATTATTAGAAGTTTTAATACCCGAGTTCCGATTACCAAATTGCTTGTTTCTATTGTGGTATTGGAATCTGCCCAGCTTGGTTTTCGCTTCTTTATATGGCTTGGGAGCTTCTAATGTTGTGCCGTCAGAAATTGTAGCAAAACTCTTTATCCCTAAATCAATTCCTACAGGTTCAATAATTTCATGCATTATTGGTGGTATGCACTCTGCATCGACACAAAAACTTACGTACCACCCATCAGCTTCTTTAGAGATAGTGAAAGTTTGACTTACATAACTCTCCTTAAGTTTTTCCTGTAAACGGAAAGTTCCAAGTGTTGGTAATTTGATTTTCTTACCAACAGATACTAGACTTAACCCATTACAATTGTATACTGTGAAACTTTGACCATCTTTTTTACTTTTAAATGTTGGAGCTTTAGTGATGCCTTTACGCCATCGACTGAACGCTGACTGTAAATGCTGAAAAGCTGACTGATAAACAGTTGAGCTTAAATTTAAAGTCCATTCGTATTCAGGTCGATTTTTAGTTATGTTTGTAAAGCATTTTTTGATTTCCCTAATTCTTTTAGAATCTGAGGCTTTAATATCTATTGATTGCCAAAAAAGGTCTAATCCGTAGTTATAGACAAAACGAGAAAAGCCAGCATGTTGTACCATTAAGCTTTCTTCAGACTTATTTAATTTAAGCCGTCTCTTAATTGCAAACATTACACACCTCGTTTTTAGCTATAATCATTGTAACGCATTTTTGGTTATATTTATGAGTAGATACAATTTAAATGTCAGGATTTCGGAACAAGAGAGAGAAATTCTAGATGAATATTGTGTGAGCGCAGATAGAACTCAATCCGATGTCATACGAGAGTTTATTCGGTCATTAGAAAGTAAGTCTAAAAAAGTTAATAAGTTAAATAATATCAAATAATGTTTAGTAAATTAGGTACTAGGAGTTAACTCTTAGGTGACAATTGTGTTGCTTGCCAGTTGAAAAAGTAGCCTCTTAAAAGTTTTTAGGATTACGCCTAACTTGTCCAGAGCGATCAAAGCGCAAAACTAGAAGTGCCAACTGCCAGAACAAACTCAACTTTTCCTTCAACTTAGCGCAAACTTTTCTTCTGTAAGTTTCACAATTAAACTTTTGAGCCAACCGTGAAATTAACATGCATTTAAATCATAATTCAGCTATTAGCAGTCAGTGGGAGGGCGTTTATAAGTACCTTGGGAAACAATTAAGGTGATTTTTGCTACAAGTACCAAGATTGCTGCTATGAAATGGAGAAGTTTGGCAAAGTTTTGTAGAGCGCAAGGGGAGATGCCCTCGAAATTCTAGTAAAGTAACCTTAGTAATTAGTCCACAGTCCATAGTCCAAGGGCTATTGACTCCTGATTGCTCCTCGGCGTGAGAGCGGACTTACCCTCGCACTGCCGAATCCTGACTCAAGACTTTTTCCCAATTACCGACTACTATTTTCAGTCACATAGCATAATAGAAATGTGACTGATCTATTAGACCCTTTAAAATCACTTAATGAAGGGCACTGGTTCAAGCTCATCTGCGGAGCCAGCTTCCAACATCTACCTGCGGTTAGAAACTTAACACTAGCCTATACATTGGCTGGCGCTGACTGCATCGACGTTGCTGCCGATCCATCTGTGATTGCAGCAGCACAAGAAGCGCTACAAGTTGCCACTCATTTGACACAGGATGCAAAGCACCGGGGCTTTGGCAGCAGAGGAACGTCGCCACTATTAATGGTTAGCCTTAATGATGGGGAAGATCCTCATTTTCGGAAAGCGGAATTTAATTCTACTGAGTGTCCCGCAGACTGCTCTAGACCATGCGAAAGGATTTGTCCGGCACAGGCAATTGTTTTCAACAGTACAAAAGATCATTTTTCAGGAGTTATATCCCAAAAATGCTACGGCTGCGGTCGTTGCATACCAATCTGTCCTTATGATATAATTTATACCAGATCATATGTATCAACACCAGGAGCGATCGCGCCATTGATACTGTCAGATGGGGTGGATGCTGTAGAAATTCATACTAGGGTTGGGCGTTTGGCAGAATTCCAGAGACTGTGGCAAGCAATTTTACCATGGGTTGAGCGCTTGAAGTTAGTAGCAATCAGCTGTCCTGATGGTGAGGGTCTGATCGATTACCTTCACGCCCTTTATGACGCGATCGCCCCATTAAAAAGTGCCTTAATTTGGCAAACCGACGGTCGTCCAATGAGTGGAGATATTGGGTTAGGCACCACTCTCGCCGCCGTGAAATTAGGGCAAAAAGTCTTGGCAGCTAAATTACCGGGATATGTACAGCTAGCCGGTGGCACCAACAGCTACACCGTTGCCAAATTAAAGGCAATGGGTTTGCTGCGGAGAGTTAGGAGTCAGGAGTTAGGAGTGAGGAATGAACCGTCTTTACCCCACTCCCCACTTACGCCAGTCGCCTACGGAGGGAAACCCTCCTACAGCGCTGGCTCCCCCATTCCCCACTCCCCATCTATAGCTGGAGTTGCTTATGGTAGCTACGCCCGTGTACTGCTGTCGCCAATTTTCGAGCAGTTAGAAGCAAGGGAGGTAAATAACACCAGTGAAAAGGCGATTATTCGCCTAGAAGAAGACGAGGTATTACTTTGGCAAGCAGTAGAGCTTGCGCATTCTCTCGTTTCCCAGATTAAGTCACAGCAGTAGGGGTACGTTCGTGTTCCCTACGATCGCACTGCGGACACTTTCGCCAAGGCTCCTCACTTGAGCCTCGGATTTGTCCTCACCATCTCTAAAAACGTCACCATAGAAAGCATGACGATTACAGACGATCTCCAAAAGTTGTTAGACATTTTGCCCCAAGACCTGCGGCAGATACTAGAGACGCATCCCCAGCGAGATAGTTTAGTAGAAGTGGTCTTGGATCTGGGTCGTCGCCCAGAGGCTCGTTTTCCCCAGCTCGCTGAGTATCTGAGCGAAACACCTGTTACTCAGGAACAGATAGATGATTGCATTCAGCGAGTGGGAACCTTTGGCGGAGATAATCGGGCAGGAATTGAGCAAACCCTGCATAGGATCAGCGCTATCCGCAACCGTACAGGTAAGATTATTGGCTTAACCTGCCGCGTTGGTCGGGCGATATTCGGCACAATTGGTATGATCCGCGATTTGGTAGAAACTGGAAAATCGATTCTCATGCTGGGACGCCCAGGTGTAGGTAAAACTACTGCCTTACGGGAAATTGCCCGCGTTTTGGCGGATGAACTGAATAAACGAGTGGTGATTATTGACACCTCTAACGAAATCGCCGGAGATGGTGACGTTGCCCACCCCGCAATTGGTCGCGCACGGCGGATGCAAGTGGCGCATCCCGAACTTCAGCATCAGGTAATGATTGAGGCAGTGGAAAACCACATGCCAGAAGTCATCGTCATTGATGAAATTGGCACAGAACTGGAAGCCATGGCGGCTCGTACAATTGCGGAACGGGGCGTCCAGTTGGTCGGAACTGCCCACGGGAACCAGATTGAAAACCTCATCAAAAATCCTACCCTCTCGGATTTAGTTGGTGGTATCCAGGCTGTAACTTTAGGTGATGATGAAGCCAGACGGCGGGGTAGTCAAAAGACTGTTTTGGAACGCAAAGCCCCTCCTACCTTTGAAATTGCGGTAGAAATGTCAGAACGACAGCGCTGGGTTGTCCACGAAAGCGTTGCCGACATGGTCGATAGTCTTCTGCGGGGGCGTCAGCCTAGTCCGCAAGTAAGAACTGTTGATGAAAACGGTAAGGTGGCGATTACGCGCTCCTTAACTGCTGTCAATGGTCGTGTACACAGCCCTAGTAGAGAAGAATCTTTGTTGACGCCCGCACGACCTTCCAACGGTTGGCGTGCTTCTGGGCAAATGGTCCCACTACCGTCATTTTCTCCCGATAGAGAAAGAGGATCGGGGCAAAGTGAGTTTGACCGCTTGCTGGATGAATCCTTAAATAATTCTGATAGCTTTGATTTCACTGCCATTAGACAAGCAGGACCAAACGGTGAAGATTTACCACTGCACGTTTATCCCTATGGTGTCAGCCGTAGCCAATTAGAGCAGGTAGTCCAGGTGCTGAGTTTACCAGTGGAAATGACAAAAGATCTTGATAGTGCTGATGCGATTTTGGCACTGCGATCGCACGTCAAAAATCACGCCAAATTACGGCAAATGGCGAAAGCCCGTCAATTGCCAATCCACATGATTAAAGCCAGCACCATTCCCCAGATCACCCGTGGCTTACGACGATTGCTAAACGTCGATGACCCAGATGTCACGGACGATCGCGAACTGCAATTATTTCTTCACGGCGATAGCGATGATGAAATTGACGCCCTAGAAGAAGCAAGACTTGCCGTAGAGCAAATCGTGATTCCCAAAGGACAGCCAGTTGAGTTATTACCCCGTTCTGCCTCTGTACGCAAAATGCAACACGAGTTGGTAGAACACTACCGTCTCAAGTCCAATAGTTTTGGCGAAGAACCAAATCGCCGTTTGCGGATTTATCCCGCTTAACCTCACCCCGCTACCCCCTCTCCAGAAGCGGAGAGGGGGATATAAAATCAACTTATAATCAGCAAACCACTACGTGTATTAAATAGATAGGAAAAAAATGACACAACTATCTTCTGATCGCACGCCGCACCGAGGAAAAGTATTCCCAGAACGCCAACTTTCACCCTTCGAGAAAGCACGGCGTCAGGCTGAGTGGGAAGAGTTTAATCAGCGTTGTCAGGTGATTTTTGAGCGGGTGCAACCGGAGCTAATTAAAGAGCATTATGACTGGTTTATGTTTATTGAGCCGGATAGTGGAGACTATTTTATAGATCCAGATGAAATAGTAGTCAGACAAAAGGCGCGTGAAAAACACCCATCACAATGCCTGATTCTCCGTATCAATGAAACCGGAGTCGGCGGCAGAATATGATTTCAGGTGAGTTTAACACTCAAGGTGAGTTAATCTTTGAAATCAGTTTGATTGCTGCTGATGGTGATATTATTCCAGTCAAGGCGCTACTAGATACAGGATTTACTGGCTGGCTAGCAATTGACAATCAAGATGCTGAGAGTTTGGGGTGGATTGTTGACACTAATCCCAGCAGAATGCAGACGGCACGTGGAGAAGCACGGTTTAATCTGGATCAGGGAACTGTGCTTTTAGATGGAGAATAGTTGACAATTGCAGCATTAGGTGGAGATGAACTGCAAGATATTCTCTTGGGTGTAAATTGGTTGCAAACAAAGCGGCTGGTTGCAGATTTTCCAAGGGGATTGCTGACGCTGGGGTAAAGCTTTAAAGGCTAGCTATTGGATATTTCTAGTATGAAACCAGATTTCGACACAATGAGCAAGGCTGAGTTAAGAACTTATGTTCTTGCTCATAGAAATGACCAAGAGGCTTTTTACAAGCTGGTAGACCGTTTTAAAGCTGATTCAAAAAACCAACCACGGCATCCATTTCCAAAGTCATTAGAGGATGTGGCAAAGGTGCAAGAGTTAATTCAGGAACAGATAAGAAATCTGGGGGAGTTATAAAATTTTGGGGATTTAAGTATGAGAGTGTGCTATTTCTGCTAAGGATATGTTTAATTGGAAGAGCGGAGCGGACTTTGATTTACAATTGCCAACGCAGCACCGTTAGCTCGCTCTGCCACAGGCGATCCACTGTATCCTAGTTGCAAAATATCATCGTCCTTAATCTGTAAATCCCAAGCCTGTATGCGATCGCTTCCATCGCGCTAAGGGAATAAAAGTTTGCTTGCCCAGATCGCCCTGAATCTTTTAGAATGAACTGTTGAATTTTGCTTGAAAAAGTGGTAGTTCTGATAGATCACTTTCGGATGCTACTTTTAACTCTGACTGCGAAGGCAAATCAATGGAAGGCTCAACAACTAGGGGAGCATTTTCTTCAAATCTCAGCTTTGAACTTTTGATATAGTCTTCATCAATTTCAAAAGCTAGCCATTGTCTCTGTAATGTTTCTGCCACTCGACCTGTCATATTAGAACCAGCAAATGGGTCTAAAACTATATCACCTGGTTCAGTACAAAGATTAATAATGAATTCAGGTAAAGCTTGCGGAAACCTTGCTGGATGGGGCTTTAAACCTTCTTCTTTACATCTCCTTTGATAGTAGTCATTTGAGGCTGTGTTAGAAGCTGAAATAACATTTACAGCCTGGAGAGAATCTTCAACAGTAATAGCATCTAAACTAGTTAGAATAGGCTGACCTATTTCTGTACTATCTTTATTATCTTGTCCATCAATAATATTTGGTGGAATAGCGCCTCCTCTGTCATGCTTAAATTTGGTAGAAATGTCATGACCAGATGGACGAAGTTTTGCTTTGTATCCATTTTTTAAAAGATTTTTCATTGCATCGCTATAAGGCTTTAATACTCTCCTATTATTAGCCTTTGGATGTGGTTCTTTAGAAAGCCACCAAACTGTATTGACAGCATCCTTAACCCTTTCTCTTCGGACTGTAACCCATTCAGCCGGAGTAGGTAGTTTAGCAGGATTATACCAATACAATTCTTGTGCCAAATAAAAACCTAAACCACCTTTTTCTTTAGACTTACACAAATTAATAACTAGTTCAAAATGATATAGTGAGCGGACTGGAGTCCCTTTAATCCAACTGCCTCCAATATCAATGACAAGTGACCCAGTTGGCTTGAGAATACGGTGAAAATGTTGAGCAAAATTTTTAAACCATTCTACATATTCGTCAGCATCAACATTACCGTATTCTTTTTTGCGTACCAGTGCAAAGGGAGGTGAAGTGCAGATTAAGTCGATGCTTTCGCTTTTGAGATCTGCCATTAATTCTAGGCTGCTTCCTAGATATGTAGCACCAAATTTAGTTTGGTAATAAGGACTCTGACTTAGTTTCATGAATCTTTCAGGCACCTTCTATAGTACATTAGTACTAAATATAGGGGAGTATATTTATAAAAGCATAACAATGTAATTCTTCAACAGCCTAGGAAGGAGGAAGCTGACCTATACAGCAAAATACAACCACCACTATCTAATCGCGAGAGCATGAAGAGAAGTAGCCATTGAACTAAAAATGTACCCATTTGAGGACTATGCGGGCTTCATGGTTACTCCTACTATAATCTACAGCAAAGTTTAAAAGAAGTTGAAACATGACAAATCAACCAAAGTATCACATTGGTTTAGTAATTTTCCCTGGTATGACTCAACTTGACATCACTGGTTCTCATCAGGTGTTTGCTTTAATGCCCAGTCGTTACGTGAAAATTCGTAAAAATAATTTCCTCTAAGCAATGGTAAAAGTCGTTGTCATCATTAATATGCTGATCTCGCTGATGCTTTTTTATGTAGCTTGGCGAGTATGGCAACTTAAGCGGCGGCTCGTGAAAATAGCTGATACCTTGACTGCTGCTGAGCGTAGTACCCATGCTGTGCTACATAGAGCACCCAACGCCATTTATAAAAGTCAGCAGAATGTTCATAACCTGCGGCAGACAAATCAAGCGCTGGCGCTACAAATACAACAAGTACGGCAGATTTTCCGCCTACTCATTTTTGGACAGCAAGTCTGGCTTCGCTATTTTCAGAAGTTCCGGTCAAAATCTTAGAAACGCTCGTGTCGCTTCCCTTAACAGGTTTATATAAGGTGATATATTGTCTAATAATATAGATAAGTAAATATCGTTGGACCTTGCAAGGTGTGAAAACCCACATAAAATGGTTGTAAGGAGATAAAAAAATGTCTAACAACCGTTCTGGAGAATTTATTGGCGGTTTGATGCTGGGAGCTACTATCGGTGCTTTAACCGGATTGCTCATAGCTCCACGTACTGGACGCGAAACACGTCAAATGTTGAAGAAATCTGCCAATGCTTTGCCAGAATTGGCAGAAGATTTATCAACGAGTGTTCAGATCCAGGCAGACCGTCTCTCTGCAAATGCACTAAAAAACTGGGATGATACTTTGGATCGACTGCGGGAAGCGATCGCTGCTGGCATAGACGCCAGTCAGAGGGAAAGCCAAGTATTGAAGCGGCAAAACCCCGTAGCGGTGCGGAGTACGGCTACTCGCACAGTCGAAAACTCAGATTCCCTTGTCCAGCATCAAGATAGCTGATATGACGATATAACCGTGATTGACCCCCTGTTTTGGCTGGGAATGTCCCTTCTTCTAGTTGCTGTCAGTCTAACTGCAGTGTTGGTGGCAGCTATACCAGCTTTGCGGGAGTTAGCACGAGCATCTCGCAGTGCGGAAAAGCTATTTGACACCCTTTCACGGGAGTTACCACCGACTCTCGATGCTATCCGCATGACTAGTTTGGAAATCACTGACTTAACCGATGATGTCAGTGAAGGTGTTAAAAGTGCTGGTCAAGTCGTTAAACAAGTTGATCAAAGCTTAGATAGCGCGAAAAAGCAAGCGCAAAACGTTCAAGTTGGTACGCTATCGCTCTTTGTTGGCGTGAAAGCCGCCTGGAAAACCTTCACGCGCCAAAAATCTCCAAGGCGAAAAAGCGATCGTCTGCCACCATCTCAAAAAGGGGTACTTACGTTGCGAGAACGAGAACCCCTAAGGCAGGAGAATCGCCGTACCACAGGCGAAGCCCATCGCCCCAACGAAAACTACAATGACGCTGCTCGATGGGAAAGTAGTTTTGAAGATGAAGATTTGTACCGTAAACCAACAGTAACTGAGGATTGGTCTGAGCAAGAGTAGTCATTA
>CAZZYE010000202.1:0-10208 GCA_964658145.1 uncultured Stigonema sp. | reverse complement strand
ACGCGGACATTCCATCCAGTTTTACCTCAATTCATACCGCCATTATGCAACGCCGAATTTTTGAGACAATCTTTTTTGGACTAGTTGCAGGCATAGTTGCTCTAATCTCAACGCCAGTTAAGGGTCAGCTTTCCCCACGCCTAGTTGTTCATAATCTGAATCAGAGGGAGCATTTTACCAGGAATGCTCTAGATCTACTAGTACAGTCGCCTGTACCGATTACACCGACTCAAACACCGCCACAAACACAAGTTGTGCCAGTGACTCAGATAAAGCTTGTTCCCACAAAAACTGGGATACAGGTAATTTTAACTACACCGATTCAGGCACAAGAGGAAATCCTAACCGTTCCTTCCTTCGGTAATGAGTCGCTCATCTGGATCAAAAATACACGGTTGCAATTACCTTCAGGGAAAGAGTTTCACATCCAAAATCCCAAACCGGGAATTACTGATATTTATGTGACCCAACAGGATGATGTAACAGTCCAAGTGCGGGTAGTGGGAGAGACAGTTGCACCCCTCGCGGAACTAGTGCAACAAAACGGGCGAACCTTTGTGGATGTCACAGAAGCAACGTCAACAGATCAGCAGAGATCGCAACAGCAAAAACCATCGGCTGGAGAAAACCAGGAACCGATAGAAATAGATGTGACTGCTCAACCTGAAACTGACTATAACCCACGTAATGCGAGTATTGGAACAAGAACGAATACGCCAACACGGGACGTTCCTCAGGTAATTAATGTCATCCCCCAACAGGTGATTAAAGACCAGCATGACATTTTCCTTGGGGATGCACTGAAAAATGTTGGCGTATTGCAAAGTTTCTTCCCTTCCAGCTTTCAAGATTCATTTTCTATTCGAGGCTTTGTTGCTCGTGATGTTCTCACAGACGGTCTAAGGAATTACTTTGGTCAAGCCAACCAAACTAACACCAACAATGTGGAGCGAATAGAAGTTCTTAGAGGTCCAGCCTCTGTGCTTTACGGACAAGGAGATCTCGGTGGCATCATCAATGTAGTTACCAAGCAACCTCTCGCAGAACCTTACTATGCTGGAAATTTTTCTGTTGGCAGTTTTAACTCAATACAACCCTCAATAGACCTTTCTGGTCCTTTGACCTCAGATAAAAAGCTCTTGTATCGACTCGATGGTTCCTACCTGTCCAGCGACAGCTTTATTGATTTTTACCACCAGACGCGCTCGCAGGTTGCCGGGGCACTCTCGTGGGAGATTGAGAAGAATACGAAACTGACATTGAATGCAAGCTATGACGATAACTATATCAACTTAGATCCGCATGGGCTACCCGCAGTGGGAACTGTGCTGCCCAACCCCAATGGTCAACTCCCCCGAAGTCGGTATTTAGGAGAACCGGCGGCAGAAGATCCTTACGATACTGCAATTACTCGCCTCTCCTACAAACTGGAGCATCGCTTCAATGAGAACTGGTCTGTGGAGAATGCCTTTCAGGCAATTCTTACTCAAGAAAATTACAAGGCTTTATTCTTTCCTACCAAGCTAGAACTAGATAACCGGACGCTTGAGCGAACTGAATACGCTTTCCATCAACCTATTTTTATGAATGGATATGACATCAATACTCAGGTCACGGGGCGGTTTAATACTGGGAGCCTTAAACACCTGTTCATTACCGGGTTGGAATATGCTTGGCAAAATGTTCATAATTCTTTTGACACTCTCGCTGCCCCCTCGATTGATATTTTCAATCCTGTTTATGGGCAGCCAGGAGACGGTAAAGTTCTCAGGAGATATCAAGGTGGAAATAGAGTTGATGACCTGGGCATATATGCTCAAGATATTATAACGCTGTTTTCTAACCTCAAATTAGTTCTGGGCGGTCGCTATGACTGGGCAGGGGAGACAGATTTTAACCAATTTCCAAATCCTACCTCAACTTCACAATCGTGGTCAGCATTTAGCCCCCGTGCGGGCTTAGTCTATCAGCCCATCAAACCAATATCGCTTTACGCAAGCTATACCCACTCCTTCTATCCGCAGACTGGTATAAGTGAAGCAGGTCAGCCGTTTCAACCGGAGCATGGGACTCAATACGAAGTGGGCGTCAAGGCGGAAATGCTTGGTGATAAACTTTCAGCTAACCTGGCTCTGTATCAACTCACCGAATCTAACATCGCCACGACTGACCCCAACAACCCTAATTTTTCTATCCTTGTTGGAGAGGAAAGAAGTCGGGGTGTGGAGTTGTTTATCACAGGTGAAATCTTACCAGGCTGGAATGCGATCGCATCCTATGCCTATACCGACCCCCGCGTGACTAAGGATAATGATATCCCCGTTGGTAAACTAATCGCCCAAGCGCCACAAAATCAAGCTAGTATCTGGACAACTTACATCATTCCCAAAGGAAACCTCAAAGGGGTAGGCGCTGGTTTAGGTTTGTTTTATGTGGGCGATCGCCAAGGAGACGATCTTAACACTTATAAGTTACCCAGTTATGTCCGCTCGGACGCTGCCCTCTATTATCGTAGAGGCAAATTCAATGCAGCGCTTAATTTCCAGAATCTGTTTGACCTCAAATATTTTGACACTACTAACCGCAATACGCAAGTGTTTTATGGAACCCCATTCACGGTAACGTTTACGCTTGGGTGGCACTTTTGAGAACTATCATGCTTCTGTGGTTTAGCCCAACCAGGCGGCTAAACTTAATTGCATTGTTGTCACGTCTGCCACTGTCTGCAAGCACCTTGTGGACAAACTCGCACAGCAATGGCTTGAGTCCCTTGAGTAGATCACCATCCCTAGTAGTTGTGGGTCGTACTTTGCAACTACTGTTAGTTGGACTATTGGTATTAGGAGTGCTATCGGGTTGTAGTCACTCGCACCTACAGACTCATAGCGTGGCAACTCATTCCACCACAGCGAGGACCGCCGTCGGCATCGTCAAACACGCGGCTCTTAAGACAAGAGTGAGCGTTCACCCACAGCGAGTGGTGATCTTACAAGATTTCCCATTAGAAGATGCGCTGGCTCTGGGAGTTAAGCCAGTTGGAGCGCCTAAACAATTGATTTCCAAGTTACAGCTTGACTCACTGACTGCAAGGGGCATTGTGGACGTTGACGATTTTCCCACAAATATAGAAAAGGTATTGGCTCTCAAGCCAGACTTAATTTTAAGTTTAGATGTCACTCATCAGGATATCTACCCCTTACTATCACACATAGCGCCGACTGTACTTGTACACCATAAAAGCGTTCAGGATTGGAAAGACCATTTTATGCAGGTTGCTCAGGTTTTGGGCAAAACTGAGCAAGCCCAAAAAGTCATCGATGATTACCATTCTCGTTTACTGTCATTTAAGGCTGCTATGGGCGAAAAACTTTCTAGCGCTAGGGTGTCGGTCATTAGTGTTGGTAACAAGGGAATCGGAATTTTCAGGGTAGTTCAGAGGGAGCCGGATAGTTTTCCAACAGGCATTTTACAAGAGGCTGGTCTGGCTCCAATTGTTTCGCCAACCTCGAAATCCTCTGACCATCGTTTTCAAATAGGTGGTGGGTATCACTTTATTTCAGAGGAAGGTTTGTCGGAAGTTGATGGAAATGTGATTTTTGTTGTCTTGCGCGACTCCGGGGTTTCACAGACAGCCATAAAGCAACTGCTAGCTACTCCCCTATGGTCGAAGTTGAAGGCAGTGCAGCATGGTCACGTTTATCAAGTAGGAATGTACTGGCTAGGCAGTGGTCCAATAACCGCTAATCTCGCTTTAGATGACCTTTTTAAATACTTGCGCCCACCAACCTTAGGGCATGGGCAATAGACATCTCCAGTAATGATGTCAGGGTGAACTATCGTTCGCCTCTACCAAGGGTTTTAACGAACGCATAATCAATTTTTGGAGATGATTGAGAAAAGCCTGAAAAGATGTATTATCGTTAATAGATATCTCCGGAAATTAACTATGCATTACCTGAAATCCTTGTAGAGACGCGAAATTTCGCGTCTCTACATTCTTTTTCGGAGATGTATAATGTACAAAATCAAAAATTTGTACAGTGCGTGAGTCCTACAATCTTCACTCTGGAGCGCGGTCATGGACAGTAAAGTAGCAAGTGGCAGCTGGATAGACCATTACCGTAAGCACGGTTACGTCGTACTCGAACAGATTCTGCCTTTGTCTGTTATCGATGCTCATGTAGCAGCCTGCGAAGATGTTCAACGCAGACACAGCATTTATCATAAATTTCCTTGGAGGAAAGAGTAGCCGGAAAACGAAAAAGCCTTTGGGGAAGAAATGCTCACTTCGGTTGGGCACAGGAAATTAATGTTTAAGTCAGGTAGAACAATAGACATCTCCAGAAATTAATTGTGCGTTGTTTACAACCCTTGTAGAACGCCGCGCGTTCATACATTGTTTTTCGGAGATGTCTAATGGGATTTAATCCCATCGACTTCACCAGATCTTTGATTAAAAAAGCCCCAATTTGGCAATAAATGGGGCTGATAAATATTCACTAACAAGAGAACAGATAGTTTACAGATAAAACTCTGCCTTCCTGCAAGTATTATAGCAAGGTGTTGGGTTTTCTTGCTATAGGAATAAAAACTTAGCCAGCATTCTTGCTAAATGTATGCTAATCTTGCTTGAGAGGGAATCCAAAAAAAGCAAGCATTTTAGATAAATGTATGTTATGCTTGCTTTATTAAATCAAAAAAGACAAGCATTTTTGTAATCCCTACGCTATGCTTGCCCCAGAGGGAATGAAAACTGTGAAAGCACTCTTTGTTATTTACAAACAAAGGACAAGATACTCTTTAAGTGCATTCTGTTGCCTTAGTGGCTTCAAGTAAGTCCTTTGCGACTTAATTGTAACGGAGAAAAGTTAAATGAAGCAAGAAGGTAATCTTCGTAACAGCCTGAAGTCAATCAGAACCCGCCTGGGGATGAGCCAACAAGATTTAGCGTCTTTGGCTGGTGTTACCCGTCAGACAATTAGTGGTGTGGAGTCAGGACAATATGCTCCTTCAGTTGCAATTACACTTCGCTTAGCCAAGGCACTTGGCTGTCAAGTGGAAGATTTATTCTGGCTGGAAGTTGATTTGCCTGAAATAGAAGCAGTTCTTGCCAAATCTGTTCCTAGTAACCAGCAACTGCGAGTTAGTCTGGCACGGGTAGGGGGGCAATGGATAGCTTATCCTTTAATCGGAAAGGATGCTTTTCGCACAGAAATGATTCCGGCGGATGCTGAAGGCAATAGTCAAATAGGTACTGGGAAAGTCCGAGTCCGCCTGCTTGACGATCTAGACAAACTTCACAACACAGTAGTGATAGCGGGCTGTGCACCTGTCATATCACTATGGGGAAGAGCCGCCGAACGCTGGCATCCCCAACTGCGAGTGCAGTTTAACTTCGCCAACAGCATGGCAGCATTACATAGTTTGTGCCGGGGTGAAGTTCATATTGCGGGAATGCACTTATACGATCCGCAAACTGGCGAACATAATACTCCCTTCGTCCGTGATGTTCTATGTGGAAGGGCAGCAGTCTTGATTACCCTTGGTGTGTGGGAGGAGGGACTGTTAGTGCAGTCTGGCAACCCGTTGGGAATTACAACAGTTGCCGACTTGCTGTTCGAGTCCGTTACCATCGTCAACCGCGAACTCGGTTCTGGTAGTCGTATGCTTCTCGAACAAACTCTTCAACTTGAGGAGATACCGTTCGATGCTGTTAAAGGTTTTGACCGGATTGTTAAGAGCCATCAAGATGTTGCAATGTCTGTAGTATCAGGAATTGCTGATGCAGGTATAAGCACAGCATCTGTAGCAGTCACTTATGGACTGGAATTTATACCTCTGCGTTCCTCACGATACGACCTAGTGATTCTTAAGGAATACCTGGAAGAAGCACCAGTACAGCAGTTGCTTGGAACTTTGGGACATCGGCTGGTTCACTCGCAATTAGAGATTCTCGGTGGATATGACATCAGCAAAACTGGGGAAGTGGTAGCGACAATTTAACGTGGACTGTCAATTCTGTATTCATCACTTAGCCAAGGTGCGGGTTGTCGTACTTGTTCCCATACAGGACTGTGTAGTGTCCGATCTAATTCTCGTGCCATTTCAATCATGCCTGTATAGCCTGCATAGGGATGATGGCGTTCGTGGTTAATATCGAGGAAGGGAATACAGGCTTTGAGGGCAGCGTATTTGCCGCCAACGCCAGCAACTAAGATGTCTGCACGAGTGTCTTTAATAGTCTGCACCAACTCTTTTGCAGTTAGCCAGTCGAAGATTTTGGCATCTGGACCCATTAACTTATGGATACGCTCAATATCTTCAGGAGTACTTTTGCAGGTACTGGTAGCTACAACTTCCATGCCTAAATCTCTAGCAGCTGAGACAATTGACCAGCTTTTTACTCCACCTGTGTACAGCACCATACGTTTACCTTTTAACCTCGCACGGTAGGGTGCAAGTGCTATATCAAGTTTGGCTGTTTCCTCAGCAATGAGTTTCTCTGTGCGTTCTTGTAAATCTACGTCACCAATTTTGGCAGCAATATTTCTCAAGCAATGGTTGACATTTTCCATGCCGTAAAATGACTCTTCCACATAAGGGATGCCGTAACGCTGTGCCATTTTTTGAGCGAGGTTGAGCAGCGCTTTAGAACAAATCATAATGTTGAGCTTGGCACGATGGGCGTAGCAGATTTCGTGGTATCGGCCATCCCCCGTAATTTTCGACAATACCCGAATCCCCAGTTTTTTAAACAGAGGGAGAACACCCCACAGTTCGCCGGAGATATTGTAATCACCAATCAAGTTAATGTCGTAAGGTGTGATATAGTCAGGCTCGGCTGTGCCAATAACGTGTTCGAGAATATGTTCGCCTGCAACACGGCTGCCAAAATTTTTACCACCGGTAAAGCCAGGGACGTTGATAGGGATAACAGGCAAGCTAATTTTTTGCGATGCAGCTTTACAGACAGCTTCCAAATCATCGCCAATCAGAGCCGGGACACAAGTATTGTAGACAAATACCGCCGCAGGTTTATATTTCTCGCCTACTTGTAGAATAGCTTGATAAAGACGCTTTTCGCCACCGAAGATAATATCATTTTCCTGGAGGTTGGTAGTACATCCCCTCATGTGCAGGTTGTCATCGCCAGAAGAGTGACTATTTCGCATTTCCCAAGTGTTACTAATACAGGCGATGGGTCCGTGGACGAGATGGACAACATCGGCAATGGGTTGCATAGAAAGCCAAGCACCTTCAAAGGAACATCCCCCTTGGGGTACACCAGGCTTTGGTGGTGTTTGACAGGGTTTTGAATGCAAATCGGTCTGATGATTGCCGCACTTTGGCTGGTCTAGCAATTCGGTGATTTGAGTTTGGCTGAGTTTCATTGGAGCAAGAATTGATCTGTAGAAAGAATTTTGGTGGGAAGAGGAGATTGGTCGTACTACCATCTATTTTTTGCTAGTAGCGCTACGCAGAATTAAAAATTAAAAATTAAAAAGCTTGAAATACAAAGTTTTTGGCTGTTTGGGATGGTAGCTTTATTTTCGAGGTCTTTATCCGGCTTCATCATAATTCGTAATTGCTAATTCACAGGTACAGGTAATAACGGGTTTTGAACTTTCGCGGAGACACGTAATTATTTTTCAGACGGGGTTTAAAACCCCGTCTGAAAAATAATTACGAATTACGAACTACGAATTTTTAATGGTTTTATCTCTCATTTACAAGAAGCTGATTGCGTCCAATTCGAGAAACTCAGCCGTCCACTGTAAAGGTATATTAAGGAACTTACTCCCTATGGTCATGCAGCTATCCAGGAATGGTGTTTCTACTCCAGCTAAACGAGCTAAAACCTGTAGGGGAAAACATCCATAAGGCAGATCCTCAACCAAATAGCGGTGATGAGGGTTACACAGCGTCGTACTGGAGTAAGCTCCAACCTGCTGCATATGTTCATAAAGGGATGGTCCGGTGGTTCCGTAGGCGATTTGATAGTGGCTTTTGAGATCAATTAAATTGGGCACTTGCAGTGCTTCACCCACTGCCATGCGATCGCAATCTAGGTAGTCAATGAGCGCAACACTACGGGAACCAAGGTTATGGTAGATGTTGTAATCCTCACCAGATTCCCATCTAGCTAATGAAATCAAAAGCAGGGGAAGGTGGATAATATCATTAACTTTATTGAGATTAATTTCTAAAACCGAAGCAGCAGGCCATAAATGACTAAACACAGCTTGGTAAGCGACCACAATCCGATTTGTCATGGTTTGGTTTTGAGCTGCTACAAAGAACTTGTTGGTAAGTGTGCTAATCCTGACTTTGTCCTCCGTATTGCCACGACTGACAAACGGAGTATTGTTGACATCGGCCACAGCAGGCAACTGTGCCTGACCTATTCCCAGTCTCAGGAGCACCTTACAAAAAACCCAACCTGCAAAGCGACTAGCACACAGAACCAGAACATTCATTTGGGAATTGATATATTTAGCTAGAATCCTGGCGTAAGGCTCAATGTCTTGACCACGACAACAGATCAGCACGTTCAGTGGTAGTTGACCGCCATTGAGTACTGCCAACTCATCAATGTTATTGGAACAAGCTGCAACTGGATAACTTCCAGGAGAAATCGATCCCATTGAGTGAATGGTTCTTGTCTGGGCAACAATCGAAGAACGGCGAGAGAAAAGGTAAACAGTATATCCCTGAGCGCTCAGATATGCCGATGTCGCTAAGCCAATATGTCCTCTCCCTACAACCAGGTAGCTAGTTTGTAACATGGGTATGGCAACTGTATTCATCGACTATTCTTGCAATTAGTCTACGGTGACTGGGACTTTTCTTGACCAGTTGGATGGGTGTTGAAATAAGCACGATCAAAGGACTCCCCCAGAATCTCCCGACCTATAGATGACAAAACGCGATCGCTATTATCGTGCAGTACGTAAAATGATAAGTCTCGGAATATTCGCTCTAGAGGACTGGGTTGAATCAGGGAGCGAGCCCCACAAGCGTGTATGCATTCGTTCACCGTTTCCACAGCCAGTTGCTCAGTCGTATAACGGGCGCGATTGCCTGCAACCTTTGCCTCTAACTCCCGACCTGTTTCCCAGAGAGTAGCTACATGCCGCAGCCAGAAATGCATCGTGTCTATATTGATTGCTGCCTTAGCAATCCGGTGTTGTACGTAGAAATCGTGTCCTTTTTCCTGCTTCTTGATATGTGCCAAGGCATACTCATAGGCTCCCTCAGCAGCCCCTAGAAAAGCAGCGCCATACTGAGGCGTAAACCGCGTCTGCCACTCTTCAAGGATGTACTGTCCTGGATCGCCAATCAGGTTTTCTTTAGGGATGAAAGTCTGCTGAAACCGAACCATATAACTAACTGTACCTCTCATCCCAATTGGCTGCCACCAACTATCATCTAAGCTGATACTAGGGTCGGATAAATTGCAGGCTAGCATCAGGACTGATGTTGGAGAGCTATTGCTATGACGCGATCCCCCAGTCCCAGCGGGGTTGACAAGGAGAATTGCCCACTGTGCGGATGGGGCACTGGTGGCGAAGACCTTTGTACCATCAATGATGTAGCCCTCATCTACCACTTGAACAGTTGTGCCAAGGCAGACTTTTTGACTTGGAGTCTCAGACTGGGGTTCTCCACTCCACGCCGCCCATTTCTCACCACGCTCGACAATGCCCTCAAACCATCGCTTTTTCTGAGACTCATTAGCCATAGCCACCAATAAAACTTGAGCATTCACGTGTCCTTCCCAGCAACGGGCTAGAGATAGATCCACCTTTGCCAGTTCCTTGGTCATCATCCAAAGGGTAAAGATATCGCTATCATGTCCTAACCCCAGACCACCATACTTAGTTGGTACAACAGGTGCATGGAGACCTGCCTTAAAAAGGTCTTCAAAATCTTCCGCAGGGAAGCTGGCAGTGCTGTCATACCCAGCGGCGCGAGGGGCGAACTTATCACGTGCCAGATCGCTAATGCACTGAATGAGGGTTTGTTTATTGGGAGTTAGATTGAAAATCATTTAAAGAGTTTTGTAGACTATATCCCTTTTGGGCTGGTCACTAGAAAATTGTTTCGCGCTATCTAGAAATCCTCTCTATTTTTCAACACTAACTTTTGGGCTTGTCCTGAGACTGGATGTACTGCTTGACCGAATAATTCGTAATTCGTAATTCGTA
>CAZZYE010000201.1:0-10222 GCA_964658145.1 uncultured Stigonema sp. | reverse complement strand
ATTAGCCATTAGCAATTAACCATTAGCCACGACGAATCGCCACCCTGATAGCATTGAATGGTTGAAGCAGACTCGTGACTCCAGTGGTTGGATCAACGTTATGTAGATTATTAGGGGTCTGATACCTACGCGCACCAAAAGCTATGAGTTGACCTGTCCCAGAGCAAATCAGGTCTGCCAAGCCATTATTTAAAACGCCTCCTTGCAATTGTAATTTTTCCCCAAAGATCAGCTGTTTTCGCGCCAAGTCCAGCTGAACAAGATTGTTTGTGCCATCTGTCTTCGCCACAGAGACTGTATAAACTGTTTGATCTGGGCACTGGGCAAGAGTAGTGAACAGCTGGTCAGTGGGCAGTAGGATACCAGTGTCAGTAGTCTCGCCTGTTTGGAGGTTAATATTCACCAGCCGGACAGGCGGCGTACCGTTCTTTCGTACCACTAGACCAAGCATCCCTCCATCACTGGTTCCCTCCAAACTACCAAGCTTTTCTTGTTTGCTAAGTCCTAAAACATTCACCGATTTAGGGGAGCTACCCAGAGTTACGAGGCGAGTAGGATCGGCTGCGTTCTCGCTGCCACGGATCGGGGTAATGGCCACTACGAGCGTACCATCGGCTAAGGTAGTGAAACCGCTCAATGCTTCGTTAGTTTGGAGGACACCAGCTTGCGTCTGGGTCTGAACCTGACCGGTTCCCAAGTCTAAGGTATCTATGATTAGATCTATAGAGGTGGTGATGGCAGGGGCGGTGGCAGTGGTGATGATGTTTTGCTTTGGTTCGCGACCGTGGGTGGTATTGCTTACGGTGCCGATAACGCTTGTAGTGGTGTATATAGAGCCAGTTCTCACACCATAGATCACCAAGTTCTTTGATGTGTTTGCATAGACCTTGGAACCAAGGTAACTTAGCCCAGCTGCTGTGGTTGTAGCCAGCGCTATTTGACCAAATCGGCGACGTGTTATTCTCTTATTCATATTTCTACTCCCAGAATCTTCTTGTCTTGTATTGACAAAGGCAATTTCAAAATAATTCGTAATTGATAATTTGTAATTCGTAATTATTACGAGCCAAAATGCGGTGTGGCGGTGACGGACGCGAGAGGTTCTCCGAGTATCGCTTCTGTCCGGAAGACCGAAGCGCATTATTGGCATCCCCATGCACGAATAATGAAAAAGAGTGTTTTTTTCGATTAATGAATCGCGTAGCGCTGCCTCACCGCTAATATCATGTCCGTATAAACAGTTACGATATCCAGCCCTCGCCCCCGTCCCCTCTCGCATGCTTGGGAGAGGGGAGCGAGCGAGGGCGGGGTGAGGGTTCATATAATAAGTCATTAACCGGACATGATATAAGAGCCTCACCCGAAGGGCTTGTCGTCAGACATCGCTTCTGCAAGTTAGTCTAGTGGCTCTGCACCAAAATTCATTAATTACGAATTACGAATTAGTAATTATTCTGAAGTTGACTGTGGTGATTGACACCTGGGTCTGGTGTGCAAAAGCAGACCCGCCTCCTCAGACTTCCTTGATTGAGTGTCTCTAGGGGTCAGGTGGGAATTTGAATCCAAGTTGCTACTGACGGCACGTTATTGTTGTCAGTAATAAATAGCATGTACCACCCATCCGGTAATAAATTCACCTCACTAGTTACGGAAACAGTGAGAGAACTGTTAGTACTAGAGGTAATCGGCAAGTCCACGAGCCGTTGTTCGGTATCGCAGCCATGAGTGGTTGCCATTGGTTTAATCAAATGCACCCATTTAATATTCTGGGCTTGCGCTGTCTGAATTGTGATTTTTTGACCATGTGCCACTGATGTGGGAGCGCTCTGAATTATTGGTCGTGTTTTTGACATATAGCTCGGACTATATATTTCTATAGTCTGGTCCTGACAATTTGACACAGGCTGGGGCGGATTGCTATTAGCGCAGTTATTTGCCCGATCTGGATTTCCCCCAGATGTAAGTACGCTGCCATCTGGCAGCAGTAACGCTACTGAGTGGTATACACGATCGCTGGCATTTGGTGTCGCTGCTACTGTCCAGGTATTCGTGGTCGGATTGTAGATCTCTGCAGGCAGTTGTCCTGTACTAGGGGTTTCCTCCATTTGACTCCCATTACAAACAAACACAGTGCGGTCGGGTAACAGGACAGCGCTGTGATGCATGCGGGCGTAATTGAGAGACGCGGCTGGCGAGTAGTTTGGGTTACTAGCTGTTAAATCGACGATATTGACCCTTTGGGTTGCCTTTCCACCACTACCACCACCGCAAATTAACACCTTCTGGGCTTGGGCTGGTGGTAGCAGCACACTAGCAGATTGGTTACTGTAGTCTGGATCTGCCAACCCAGGCACTAGCGTTTCGCCGATCGCTTGCTTGGTTGAGGCTGGATCAAGACTAGGCAGGGTCAGAATGGTTGGGGGCGCGCCATTATTGCCGCCCATGCCACACCCCGCATAGAAAATTTGACCAGTACTCATGAGGTAAATGTGTGCGTACTGCGGGTAAGAATTCTTCGTTGCTGGAAACGCCCTCCAGCCCGGACCAAAGCTCAATGAAAAGATTTCTGGCTGGATGTTGAGGGCTTGATTTTGATCTATACCCGATATAGCAAAGATGCGACCGCCACCCAGCGTTAATAAAGTTGGGTACCAGCGACCGCTATTCATTGATGCTTGCTGTGTCAATTGCTGGAGAATCGGATCAAAGAAGAAAGTAGCAGTCAGCCCCTCGAAGGGGTCGTATTGAAGGGTTCCGCCCGCAATCATGAGTATGCCTTCGGATCGGAACGTCTGACCTGCGCAGAATAAATCATAGGGTATCCCGGAAGGATCTTTTGGAGGCGCAAGACTTGTGAAAGTTCCGCTACTTAAATCCAAGACATAACTGTTATAAGGGGAATTGAGCTTTTCGGGATTATTGCCCGATCCACAGAAGAAGAAGATTTTGCCAGTGTACAATAGAGCGGCATTGATTGTCAGTATAGGAGACGTGTAGGGCAAGCGTTTCCATGTGTTCCCTACAGAAGCCGAAGCCTGAGCTATGAGTGTCTCAGAGTCATGTTTATTTAGAAGCGTCATAGGTGTCAAAAAACTGGATTATTTGGGATATCTCAAGAATTTTGTGTTAATCACAACCTATGTACATTCACAAATTGTTTATCAAGTTAACAAAATCAGGTTATGTCAAGCGCAACTATCTGAAACCTCAATATGACGAAGGTTATAGCAATATTTTTGTCTTACCCAACCTCTGTGGTGGCTATTTAACAAATAAGATGTTCACTGCCTGAAAATTAACTATTTTCGCGTCAGTTTTGCTTATGGTGCAAGAGTGTGCGACTGTGACATTTATGTTAACAGTGACAAATAATTTGTAATCGTACAGAATTTATAGCAATTTGCAATTGCATATAATATCCCCTTACCTTTAGTAAGGTGGAGCATGCACACCCTTAAGTAGATATATATTTTTTTCCAGCGAAAGTCGCTATTAACTACGATACTTGATTTCTGCTTGAATTTTCATTCTATAAGTATAAATGATCAATGGGTTTTCCGTACTTTACTGGTGATCTTAGGAATCTAAAATCAGTTGGAGTAAGACTTTTAACCTCTAATCGTCAACCTTTTTTGGATGTTTATAATACATTTTTTTATATTGATTAATTATTTGTTATTGGATAAAAATAGCTATGAAATCTAGGTCGGCGAGAATCATAAAAACTATGTAAAGTTTTGTAAAATAGAGGAGAAAGGCTTGTAGTTGCGCCCTCCCTCGCGCACCCTGAAGCGCAACTACGAACTAATACCCTTTTTCCAAAAAATGACTACAAATGTTCTTGGCTTGTAGTAAGCACGCTTTGTGCTTACTAGGAACAATGTGTAGCTCTAATTTTGAGAATTGGTATAATGATGATTAGATGCGTTTGCCCTGTTCTATCCCCTACTTGTTAAAAAGGCTTTCAGGCGATTGACAAACTCTTCTAACTCTGAGATTAATTGAGTAGTACCTCTGCGCTCTTGATTGCGAGCCAGGTGTTCTAGTTTTTCTACGGTTAGGCGCATAGCTTTTGCTCCGACATTGGCACTAGAACCTTTAAGGTGATGGGCTTCTCGCATTAAAAGCTGAAAGTCATTGGTAGCGATCGCCGCTTTGGTTGCTTCTAAATGAAACTGGGCATCTTCAACGAATATTTGTAATAGTTCCAATTCAAACTCTGGGTTGGATTCCGACAACTGGTGTAAGTGTTGCCAATCAATCAGGAGGTCGTGTGAACCAACGTCTGTGGGCGAAATCTGTGCAGGCAATTGTGCCTGCTGTGTCGTCAGGATCACACTTGCCCAATGCAAGAGCGTTGCTGCCAATTTTTCTTTCAACACTGGCTTGCTCAGATAGTCATCCATGCCTGCATCTAAACACATTTGTCGGTCTTCTTTCATGGCATTAGCCGTCATAGCAACCACTACAGGACGATAACCACTAGCAAAGGAATTTGCTTGCCTTCGATTAATTTCTTTTGTGGTTTCTAAACCGTCAAGAATCGGCATTTGACAATCCATGAGAATCAAGTCGTAAGGAATTTTTTCCAACAACTGCAAAACTTCTTTTCCATTTGCGGCGACATCAGCGTCGTAGCCCAAGCTTTGGAGCTGCTTTTTCGCTACTTTCTGATTCACCAGATTATCCTCGGCTAACAGAATTCTTAACTTGAGTTTACTAGAAAAGGAGTCATTCGCCAGCATCGGTGAGCAAGATCCGGCATAATCACTGGTGTTTTCTAAATTATTCATTTTTGACTCCTGTACAGACGCCATTAATCGCGTCTCTTCCGGTTCAGATTGAGTTCCCAAAATAGTCATAATGGTATCGAATAGTCGGGATGGCTTAACGGGTTTGACCAGATAAGCCGCAAATCCGATCTTCAGTGCCCGTTGCACTTCATCCCGTTGATTAGTAGAGGCAAGCATAATCAAAGGGATCTCAGCAATAGCAGAATTTGCCTTAATTTGTTCTCCCATACTCATGCCATCTATATAAGGCATTTGCATATCAATCAAGACGACATCATAAGGCAAACTCTGTTCGGCAGCATTCTGAATAGCTAACAAAGCCGCCACCACATCAGTAGCTTCATCTACCTGCATTCCCCAACGGGCAGCTTGATGGTGAACAATTTTGCGATTGGTGGCGTTGTCATCCACCACTAAGACGCGCCGATTGGTCAGAAGCCCACGATCCTGTGTTGAGTAAACAGGCTCTTGTGCAAGAGCAAAAGGAATCTCAAACCAAAACTTAGATCCTTGCCCCTGATGACTTTCCACTCCAATTCCTCCTCCCATTAAGGTCACAAGCTGCTTGCAAATGGCTAATCCTAAACCCGTACCGCCATACTTGCGGGTAGTAGAAGCATCTACTTGGGTAAACGGGGTAAAGAGTTTGCTTATGTGTTCAGGGGTAATGCCAATACCAGTATCGGTGACGGCAAAGAGGATTGTTGCTGTAGTCGCAGTTTCTGAGCGCAAGGAAGCCTGCACCATCACCTCTCCAGCGCTGGTGAATTTGATCGCGTTGCCGATCAGGTTCATGAGAATTTGTCGCAGACGACTAGCATCTCCTTGGAGGTGGGTAGGAACATTGTGATCAATTAACGCTGCAATTTCCAATCCCTTATTTTGGGCTTGGGGAGCCAGTAAATCTAACACCTCTTCCACACAGGTGGACAAGTCAAAATCTAAAGTTTCCAGAGCCATCTCCCCAGCTTCAAGTTTGGATAGATCTAAAATCTCGTTGATCAGGGTTAAGAGGGCGTCTCCACTAATGCGAATTGTTTCTACAAAATCTTGCTGCTCCTGGGTAAGGAAAGTTTCTAACAGTAATCTAGTCATCCCCAACACAGCGTTCATGGGAGTGCGGATTTCATGGCTCATGTTTGCCAAAAAGGCACTTTTGGCTTGATTCGCTAACTCGGCTTGACGACGAGCAACTTCTAATTCTTGTCGCTGAAAAGTTTCTGCTTCTAGCAATTGGGCTTGGGCTATAGCAATGCCTACTTGGTCAGCTAGTTGCCGTAAAAGATGAGTTTCAAAGCTGGACCATTGGCGTGAACTGCTGCACTGATGGACAATCAGTAAACCGCAAAGTTCTTCTTTTACAAGAATAGGCACGACTAAATTTGCCTTCACCCCAAACTGTTGTAATAATTCTATATGGCTTTGTTGGACTTCAGCTAAATCCTGGTCAATAATTTCCGGAATCTGTCCCATGCGGTACTGCTGTAAACAGTAATGCTGTAGGTATTCGGCTTGAAAGTAGGGATCGGTGATCTTTTGCCCTTTGATGGCGGGCCAACCAGAAAACACTGCTTCTGTAAGAACGCTTCCTGACCAGTTGGGCAGAGGCTGATAGATTAACACTCGATCGCTGTTAAGAATTTGTTGTACCTCTGTAACCGTAGTTTGGAGAATATTTTCGATTTGCAAGGATTGACGAACTTTGAGGGTGATTTCAGTAAACAGATGACTTCGCAAATTCTGGCGATGGAGTTCTTCTTCTGCCTGCTTGCGCTTGATAAACTGACCAACCTCGTTACCAATAGAAGTCATAATCAGCAGCAAATCTACATCAAGTTCCAGAATCTCTCGATTGAAGAAAGTCATGACGCCAAGGATTTTGTTCCCACTACAAAGAGGAAAACCAAAAGCTGTGTGCAATCCGGCGCTATCAGCGATCTGTTTGCGGAGGAAGTTTTGCTCACAGGCAACATCAACCATCCACACAGGTTTATCATCACTCCATACACGACCAGGTAGTCCAACTCCTAGTGGAAAAGTGATTTGCTGGGATATTTCTATAAACTCTTGGCTTTCTATCCATGCTCTGTGCCAAATGTCAAGAAAACGCAAAACATTTGCTTGCTCATCTACTAGCCAAATTTCACCCAAGTCCCATCCTAAACTCTCGCAAATCCCTTGCAGAATTTGGGGAGTAGCTTCGCCGATTGTCGTAGACTCTGCTAACATGCTAGTTGTGGCATATTGTGCAGTTAAATGCTGCTCAGCCCGTTTGCGATCTGTGATATCAATGCCAGTGCCAATGTAACCGACAAACTTGGTCCCTACGTAGCGTGGTGTCCCCGACACCAAAATCCACCGATACTTGCCAGTGTGGTGTCGCAGACGGTATTCCATAGAAAACGCCTCACGCGCTGCCAAAGCCTGTTGGAATTCGCCTGTGCAGTACTCCATATCATCTATAGTCAAACTCTGGCCCCACCCCAAGCCTAACTCCTGCTCTAGTGTCCGACCCGTAAAGCCGAGCCAAGGCTGATTCACATAGGTACACAGACCCTCGGCATCAGTCATCCACAGCAGCACAGGTGCGCTGTCTGCCATCGAGCGGAATCGCTCCTCGCTCTCTTTGAGTAAGTTCTCGGCGTACTTGCGCGAGGTAATATCATGAGCAGTACCCATGATCTGGTACAGTGAACCATCGGTCCTACGCTTGAAAACGGTTTCGCGATACCACAGCCACCGCCACTCGCCTGACACATGCTTGACTCGCTGCTCGAACTCGACAACCTCATCATCTTTGACGTTCTTGAACTGTTCGAGATGCGCCATCATGTATGGCAGATCGTCAGGATGAACGATCGAGGGCAAGAAGTTCGCGCCCATCGCCTGGATTTGCTCTAACCCATAACCAAGAAATTCTGCAACGTCTTTGTTGGAATAGGCGTTAGTCATGGTGTTCAAGTCGAATACATAGATGATACTGGTCGATTGTTCACAGATGCTTTCCGCGAATCGCTTGCTTTCTCGCAACGCCAATTCTGCCTGCTTGCGATCGCTGATTTCCTGCTCTAATTCTGCTGTTCGTTCCTGAACTTTGAGTTCTAACTTGTCATGCGCTATGGTGAGCAGATCTTCTGCAAGTTTTTGCTCGTGGATATCTGTGTACGTAGCTACCCATTGCTCAATTTCTCCATTGTGATTTCGCATCGGTAGTGCTCGACCTAAATGCCAGCGATACATCCCATCCGATGCTCTTTTCAAACGACATTCGATTTCATAACTAGAACCGCTTTCCAAAGCGATCGTCCATTGTTCATTGTACAGTTGTCGATCATCCGGATGCAGCACTGACGTTAGGTTCCAATCCGAAGCCTGCTCAAACGTCATTCCGATATAGTCATAAAAGCGTTGATTGTAGTAATCCGTACCGTCTTTCCGGCTCGTCCAGACAATCTGGGGCATGGTGTCTGCCAAGAAGCAGTAGCGCTGAAAGCTTTCGCGTAGTGCCACTTCGGTTTGCCTGCGCTCAGTAATGTCGCTCATGGTAACAATTGCCAGGATGATCTCGCCTGCTGAGTTGCTCACAGGCGTACCAGTGAAACTGCCTACCCAGGATTTTCCGGTATCGATTCTTTTTACCTGAAGTTCAAAGTTGGAAAAGGTTTCTCCTTTGAGCGCCCTAGCAAAGGGCCATTCTTCCACAGGCATCAAGCGTCCATCTAGGTAATGTAGTTCAAACGTATCGGGAAATTCTTCTAGGTGTCTGCGTACTTCCTCAATACAAAGATACTCGTGAAGGCGCAAAGCTGCGGGATTCATTGTCAGAACGTTCCCTGAGAGATCCCCAACTACAAGCCCATCCCTCATGCTGTTGATGATCGCTTCCAATTGCCCTCGCTCAGTCTTCAACTGCTCAAACAGTCGGTCTTGTTCCGACTGTGCCCGCTGGCGCTCTGCGATCTCTACTTGTAATGTCCTGAGTGCAGTTTCCAACTCTCTGGTTTGTTCGGCAACCCTGTGTTCTAACTCCTCGTGTGCTTGGCGCTGCGCCGATTCGGCGTGCTTACGCTGTGTGATATCCTGACCAATATAAACAAAATGTTGTAAGCCCTTGATTTGAGTTGGAATTATAGAGCCAGAAAAGGTGACAGTCAGCTTTTTTCCAGTTTGGGTCTGACAAACGACCTCGTAATCCTTCAAAAATTCACTTTGAGATGACAGTAAGAAATTTTCGTCAGTAATAATTTTGGAAATTGGCTGATTGATTAATTCTTCTTGACTATATTCAAACAAATCAAGTGCTACTTGATTTGCTGTAATTATATTTCCTAGCGGCGTTGTTACTATTAATGCATCTTTTAAACAGCTAATAATTTTCTGGATATAATTATGAGAATCAGATAACGTATTCAATAAAAGATTCTCTTCATGAGTTCTCTGTACTAATCTTTGCTCCAAAACCATCCTTTCAGTAGCATCTTGCAATAAGATAATTAAACATGTTTCAAAACTTGTGATATACAAATCAATATAAAAAGGAGAATTAGGCTCGTTAAACCGGGCAATACCTTTTAATTCAAAACTCTTCTGCCGTCCTTCAAGGATGTCGATGAGATCATCTTCAACTCCTACTAATTCTGGAAAAGCGAGTCGGACATCTTCTCCTAGTATGACTTTGTTGGTTTCCCCAAACCGTTGAACGCCCGAAGAAGTTTCTAGTGTGAGCAAATCACCAGACACCGCTAAGTACTCTGTGTAATGTGGAATTAATAATTTTCCTATAATTGTATTCATTAAGACTCAACTTAAGTATCCCGAAACTGTTAACGATTAAAACCTAATTTGCGCGACTTGTCCTATCATTTTGTCAGCTAACCTTTGAAAGATTTCTTTTGACATATGTTAGAAAGTTTTTGTCTACTTTAGCAAATAATTTATTGAATTTATTCAGTATAATCCCTGAAAATATTGGCTGAAACTATTTTGTTGGTGTTACTGAATTTTTGGCTTACACCTATTTTCTGTTTATTACCCAGTAGATTGCTGGGCACGGCACTGTCCATTCATGTCAAACTAAGCTTGGAGGAATGTAATTGATACCATGCCTAAAAAGACACATCGTCAGGAAAGACCATGTACAGCGCAACGTCCCCAGTCAGAACAATCAGGCGATGCCAACGGAGCGTTGCTTTCGAGATCTAGTTTAAAATGCAATACGCTTGGTGTTAAGGCTTTAATCAGAATTAGCTGACCGGAACGCACCTTCGATAGGGAGGGTTGGTGGGCAGTGCCCACCCTACGATCGGCATAGGCTTTTTGGGTTTTGATTTTCGCAACAAGACGTTGGTGCAAGATATGAGCTAGCCCCCCTTTCTAAGGGGGGTTGGGGGGATCTTCAGGGAGTGACGCTTCTAACTGAACCGTATTGG
>CAZZYE010000200.1:6402-10269 GCA_964658145.1 uncultured Stigonema sp. | reverse complement strand
GTTTATACAAGAATTTTAATGTTGTAATTTTTTACAAAATGCCCTTGCTTTTTCACTAAGACTATGTGAGACTACTAGAAATATTCTACTAATACTTTACCAAATAACCGGATATTAGTAAAGAGATGCTAACTTAGGTAGAAAACCAAGGGGGATAACAACCCTGCTAAAACGATTGCTCGGCAAAGCTTTCAGGTTACAGACAAAAAAAATGAGGGGATGAAAAGCTCTTGTTTTAAACTTCACAGCCTGCCGAGGGTTTTTAGTGTTCCACCCCAGCCTTACTCGTGCCAGATCTAATTATTGGAGGTTTTTTTTTGCATGGTATCTGAACACCGTGGGATGCATTTAAAACTAGAAGGGTTGAGAAAGTCCTTTGGCTCTAAAGCGGTTTTGCAAGGCATAGATTTGGAGGTCAAGCCAGGAGAATTCGTGGCAATGGTCGGTCGCAGTGGATGTGGCAAGAGTACAATGCTACGCCTTATTGCCGGACTAGACGCTCCAAGTGCAGGCGATGTCTTGTTGGATGGCAAACAATCCCTTCGTCGAACCAACCCAACGGTTCGGATGATGTTCCAAGATGCGCGTCTGTTGCCTTGGCAGCGGGTGTTAGCAAATGTAGAGCTAGGCTTGCTTGGCTCGAAATTATTTGTACGGCAAAGCGCTTTACAAGTTCTTCGCTCTGTAGGACTCGAAGATCGCGCTCAGGAATGGCCTGCTGTACTCTCTGGTGGACAACGCCAGCGAGTAGCTTTGGCAAGAGCATTGGCAAGTAAACCTGCTTTGTTGCTTCTAGATGAACCACTCGGCGCTTTAGATGCTCTGACTCGCATTGAGATGCAGCACTTAATAGAGAGTTTATGGCTCGAACAGCAATTTACTGCCCTGCTGATTACTCATGATGTAGAAGAAGCCGTGGTTCTGGCAGACCGAGTTGTACTGGTTGAAAACGGTCGGATAGCAATGGATGTTCCGATTTCCCTACCACGTCCTAGAGTCAGGGGAAATGCTGTGTTCGTTCAGACAGTAGAACGCATTTTGCGGCATGTGATGGGCAAGCTGGAAAGCGCTGATGAAGTTAGGGAGGAGATACCATTAGCTGTGGGTTCGATAAATGGTTAATTGTTGATTGGGGAATTGTTCATTGTTAATGGCAATCAACAACTAACAACTAACAACTAACAATTAACAATATGGTACAACTGTTAGAAGCTAAACAGTCTCAGAACTGGATTGCGATCGCATCTTCTCTTGCTCAGGAACTTGCCGAAACTGCAGTTGAACGGGATGTCAAAGCGGGACCTCCAGATTTGGAAGTTCAGCGACTGCGGGAAAGTGGTCTGCTGCCTTTGGTAGTACCAAAAGAATATGGTGGCATTGGGGCAACTTGGGTAGAAGCCTTGAAAGTTGTCCAAGAACTTTCTCAAGCTGATGGTTCGATTGGGCAATTGTATGGCAATCATCTAAATTTAACTGCTTTGGGTCATGTGTCGGGAACACCAGAGCAAAAGGATAGATACTATTGGGAAACATCTCGGAATAACTTGTTTTGGGCTAATGCTATCAATACGCGGGATACGCGACTGCAAATTAGCCCAGAAGGCGAAAATTTCCGTGTGAATGGTGTTAAGAGTTTTGGCACAGGCGTTGGTATTGCTGATTTGCGGGTGTTCTCCGCTGTGCAAGATGGTGTAGAAGTGCCATTGTTGTTCGTGATTCCCTCAGATCGAGAAGGTGTTACTTCTAATCACGATTGGGAGAATGTTGGGCAACGGCGAACGGATAGCAATACGTTCACGTTTCACAATGTTCTGGTGAAAAAAGATGAAATTTTGGGACCTCCTCATCCTCCTGATGGTGCTTTTGCTACATTTCTGGGAATCATCGCACAGCTAACAAAAACCTATGTCTACTTGGGGATTGCGTCAGGGGCATTTGTAGCTGCAAAAAATTACACCACAACCCTGACTAAACCCTGGATAACTTCAGGGGTAGATAGTGCCACGGCTGACCCTTATATCCTGCTTCATTACGGTGAATTGTGGACTGAACTCCAAGCAGCGATTGCTTTAGCTGACGGCGCAGCTGCGAAAGTGCAAAAAGCTTGGGAGAAGGATATCAACCTGACTGTCCAAGAACGGGGAGAAGCGGCGATCGCTATCTTCGCAGCCAAAGCCTTTGCTACGAAAGTAGGATTAGATATCACCAACCGCATTTTTGAGGTAATGGGAACCCGTTCCACTGCTAGCAAATACGGCTTTGACCGTTACTGGCGAGATCTACGCACTTTCACGCTTCACGACCCCGTAGATTACAAATTGCGAGATATAGGCAATTGGGTACTAAACAACGAGTTACCCATCATTACCCAATACTCGTAAATATGTAGTTAGTTGATTGTTAATTGTTGATTGGTTCAGACAATCAACAATCAACAATTAACAACCAACAACCAACAAAATATTTCAAAAGTTCCCTTGCTCTTCTGCTGATAGGGTGGGTAATGCCACCCTACTTTCTCTATTCAAAACTCAAATTTTAATAAAAAGTAAAGAACGTCTGAATTTAAAAATAAATTAAAAAAATGTCAAGACAAATACACTTAGCTGGCTTTATGCATGCTTCGCATGTTGTTCATAGCCATGCCATCTGGAGACATCCTAAAACACACTCAGGCTTTCTGCAACCTGAATATTATCAAAATGTTGCTCGTACCATAGAACGTGGTAAATTTAACTTAGTTTTCTTTGCTGATATTTTGGCACTTCCCGATCGCTATGGCAACAGTTTTGAAACGAGTGTTAAGTATGGTTCTCAAGGTGCAGTCACGTTAGATCCTGTCCTTGTTGCCACAACAATGGCAGTTGCTACCCAGAAAATAGGAGTGGGTGTAACGCGTTCTGTAACTTACTATCCTCCCTACGATTTAGCGCGGACATTTGCCACGCTAGACCACCTGTCAAAAGGTCGCGCTGCTTGGAATGTAGTTACATCCAGTGGTGATGCTACAGCCCAAAACTTTGGTCTGGAAAAACATTTAGAACACGACACCCGCTATGACCGCGCTGATGAATTCATTGAAGTTGCTTTTAAGCTTTGGGATAGTTGGAAAGAAGACGCATTAATTCTAGATAAAGAGGAGGGAATCTTTGCAGATCCGACTAAAGTTGATTACGTTCACCATTCTGGAAAATGGTTGAAATCTAGGGGACCGTTGAGTGTTCCTCGCACTCCCCAAGGACGTCCGGTAATTATTCAAGCTGGTTCATCAGGACGAGGAAAAGAATTTGCTGCACGTTGGGCAGAAACTATTTTCACCTCCCCACTTACGCCTGCGGATATGAAGACTTTCTATCAGGATGTTAAGTCTCGTATGGGGAAATATGGGCGCGAACCTGATGAGTGTAAAATTCTGCCAGCGGTTGTGCCGTTTGTGGGAGAAACAGAAAGTATTGCCAAAGAAAAACAAGCTTTTCACCACGAATTAGTTCATCCACTTGTGGGTTTAGCTTCTTTATCTAATGTGCTTAACTACGATTTATCGGAATTCCCTTTAGATAAGCCTTTAAGTGAACTGGAATTTCGAGAAGGTGGTAAGAGTATGTTTGAGCAAGTTTCAAAACTCAGCCAGGATCAAGGATTAACTTTGGGAGAAATTGGTAAACGTTACGGTCAAAGCCGTCTGGTTTTACAAATTGTTGGTAGTCCGACTCAAATTGCCGATCAACTTGAAGCAATTTTTATCGATGAAGCGGCTGATGGTTTTGTGATTTCTCCGGCTTACATTCCTGGTGCATTTGAAGATTTTGTGGATTTAGTGATTCCAGAATTGCAGCGGCGTGGATTATTCCGTAAAGAATACACTGG